>NZ_JALCVE010000003.1:0-310633 GCF_022690565.1 Staphylococcus sp. acrmy
AAGATTATATTCAATTGGTCTTTAGATAATTCATTTACGAAATCATTATCTTTGTTAACTGTAACTGTTACACCATCTTGTGCAATTTTGAATTCTTTATATTTAATACCTTTATCTTCTAATTTTTGTTTTTCTTCATCTTTAATAGGTCTAGAAGCTTGTGAGAAATCAGTTTCACCGGCGATGAATTTTTCAAAGCCAGCACCAGTACCTGCTTGACCAGATGAGATAGTTGCGTTTGGATGGTCTTTTGCCCATTTTTCATTTAATTTTTCAACGATTGGAGCTACTGTAGATGAACCTTCACCTTTTGCTTGACCTTTAAGATCTTTGCCATCTCCTGAACCGCTACCACTACTATCGCCACCGCCACATGCGCCTAATAATACCGAAGCGCCTAAAACAGTTGTACCGACTAATTGCCATTTTTTCATTGAAACATCCTCCTAATATAAATAACCCAAATTGTTATATGTATTTCTTACAATGCCTATATTACATACCTTTTGTTAATATAAAATAGATTAAATGTAAAGGTTTTGTTAAGATGATAGAAAATTCAATATGGTAAATAAAAAAACTTTATAAAATAAAAAACATTCACTGATTAAGCTATAACTTAAACAATGAATGTTTTGTAATAATAGTAAATTGTTTGTATTTGTTTGTAGCGGCGAAACTTAATAATAGAAGAAAACCGTCTCTATTCATTATTGTTCTGCATGACTCCAACCTTTTTTGGTTAGTGAAATTTTGCCAGTTTCAATGTTGATCATTTTTTGTTTATAAAGATGACCAATCGCTCGTTTAAAAGAACCTTTACTCATGTTAAAGACTTCTTTAATCGCCTCAGGACTAGATTTATCCCAGAATGGAAGCTCTCCTTCGTATTCAACTAATAAATCGAAAATAATTTGACCATCTTCATCTAATCGTTCATGTGCTAAAGGTAAAAATGAACCATTTAGTTCACCTTTCTCATTGTGACCGATAATTCTTACTTCTACTTCCTCACCTAGGCGAGGTTCGTATTTACGCTCTGATTCATGCACAAAAATTTTATAACCATCTTCTGATAATAGGAAACTTCCTACACGTAATAAGCGATAAGGACGTGCTTTGATTAATTTATTTTGTTGGCTATCGTCAAGTACTGGAGTAAACATACTCTCAACGATAGTTTCGCTTGCTAAACGTGCGAACATTTGATTTTCTCTATCTATTCTCATAGTTACTAATACATAATCGCCTACTTGAGGCCATAATGATTTAACTTTAGGGAGGTCTTCCCAAGGAATTAATACTTCTCTAGGTAATCCTACGTCAACACGAGCGCCGTCACGATCTGTTTTTAGCACTTTTGCAAAATCATATTTATCTTTAGTAATGTCAGGCATGTTTTGAGTAGCAAATAACTCGCCTGAACGGTTAGGGTAAATAAAGAAACTATATTCTTCTCCTACTTCTAATTCATCTTCATCATTGATTTCAGATTGATTTAATTTAACTTGTTCATTGTTAGGCCCTTTTAAAAGGTAAGTAGAACCTTCTAAGCCGGTTACTTCTAAGAACTCTATTGAACCAACGATATCTTTATCTAATGCCATAATATTCTCCTTCAAGGGTTTGTATTCTTACCTATTATAACACGCTTGATAGAAACTAGCATTTCACTCTTTCAGTTTTAGATTAGGTCGAAACTCAAAAGATAATATGATATAATTTTTCCGTTAGATAAACGATTAATAAAGGAGTAAATGCATGTTACAAGTAACTGATGTAAGTTTACGTTTCGGCGATCGTAAACTATTTGAAGATGTAAATATTAAATTTACAGAAGGTAATTGTTATGGACTTATTGGGGCAAATGGTGCTGGTAAATCTACATTTTTAAAAATATTATCTGGAGAATTAGATTCTCAAACTGGCCATGTATCAATGGGTAAAGACGAACGTTTAGCAGTTTTAAAACAGGACCACTTCGCTTATGAAGATGAGCGTGTTTTAGACGTAGTGATTAAAGGCCATGAACGTTTATATGAAGTAATGAAAGAAAAAGATGAAATTTATATGAAACCAGATTTCAGTGATGAAGATGGTATTCGCGCTGCTGAATTAGAAGGCGAATTTGCTGAAATGAACGGTTGGAACGCTGAAGCGGATGCTGGTTCCCTACTTTCTGGTTTAGGAATTTCTGCTGACTTACAAGATAAGCAAATGTCAGAATTAGAAAACAACCAAAAAGTGAAAGTGTTATTAGCCCAAAGTTTATTTGGAGAGCCAGATGTATTATTACTTGATGAGCCTACCAATGGTTTAGATATCCCTGCCATCAACTGGTTAGAAGACTTCTTAATTCATTTTGATAATACTGTAATTGTGGTATCCCACGATCGTCACTTCTTAAATAATGTGTGTACGCATATTGCAGATTTAGACTTTGGTAAAATCAAGTTATATGTCGGTAACTATGATTTCTGGTATCAATCAAGTCAATTAGCCCAAAAGATGGCTCAAGAACAAAATAAGAAAAAAGAAGAAAAAATGAAAGAATTACAAGACTTTATCGCTCGTTTCTCTGCTAACGCTTCTAAATCAAAACAAGCGACTAGTCGTAAAAAACAATTAGAAAAAATTGAATTAGATGATATTCAACCATCTTCTAGACGTTATCCATACGTTAAATTCACTCCAGAACGTGAAATTGGTAATGATTTATTGACTGTTGAAGGTCTTTCAAAAACAATTGATGGTGAAAAAGTATTAGATAATATTTCGTTTACTATGAATCCAAATGATAAAGCTATTCTAATTGGAGATAGTGAGATTGCTAAATCAACATTATTAAAAATACTAGCTGGCGAAATGGAACCTGATGAAGGTTCATTTAAATGGGGTGTCACAACTTCATTAAGCTATTTCCCTAAAGATAATTCAGAATTCTTTGAGGGTGTAGACATGAACTTGGTTGACTGGTTACGTCAATATGCACCTGAAGACGAACAAACAGAAACATTCTTACGTGGTTTCTTAGGTCGTATGTTATTTAGTGGCGAAGAAGTTAAGAAAAAAGCGAGTGTGCTTTCAGGTGGTGAGAAAGTACGTTGTATGTTAAGTAAAATGATGCTTTCAAGTGCTAATGTATTATTACTTGATGAACCTACGAACCACCTTGATTTAGAAAGTATAACTGCTGTCAACGATGGTTTGAAATCATTTAAAGGTTCAATCATCTTTACTTCATATGACTTTGAATTCATTAATACGATTTCAAATCGTGTCATTGATTTAAATCAACCTGGTGGTCTATCTAAA
Organism: Staphylococcus sp. acrmy; assembly: GCF_022690565.1. Classification (NCBI taxonomy): domain Bacteria; kingdom Bacillati; phylum Bacillota; class Bacilli; order Caryophanales; family Staphylococcaceae; genus Staphylococcus; species Staphylococcus sp. acrmy. Next base: position 3,316 of record NZ_JALCVE010000003.1, read on the forward strand.
GAAGTACCTTATGAAGAATATCTTCAAGAAATTGGTATATTACAAAAATAGTCTTTTAAATAAATATAGCTTGTCCCCTTTTAGATTAAGTTTAAGGGAACAAGCTATTTTTCTATTTAGGCAAATAGTTTTTCTCATATAATAGCACAGACTAATTTTCAGTCTTTTCCAAAAAATCACAATTATCTGTTTACATAAATATTTAGCTTATGTATAATGTAACTCATAACAATTAAATAAAATCGATGAGGCGCATCAATCATCAGTATATATTAGGTTAACTGTCTGCAACAGCTAATATTGAAAGGGTGCGATGCCGAAGTAAATTATAAACGCAGTTATAATTTATTGGACTTTATGGTTAAGAGCTAAGAGTTTGTCATTATTATTTGATAATGGAGTGCATCACTTATATATATTATGAGTAAGTTCGTGCATTTCGAACTTACTTTTTTTATATCGCATGTCTCCACATAATATTTATAATTAATTTTTCGAAAATTCAAAAAAGAACAATGGAGTGACTTTTCATGACAAGAATAGCAGTAGTTGGTGCAACAGGATTAGTTGGAACAAAAATGTTAGAAACTATCGATCGTAAGCATATTAAATTTGACGAATTAGTATTATTTTCATCTGCAAAATCTGCAGGTAAAGAGATTAGTTTCCAAGGACAAACATACATTGTTCAAGAACTTACTGAACAAGCGGCAGGTGAAAAATATGATTACGTTTTAATGAGTGCTGGTGGCGGAACAAGCGCACAATTCGCCCCTATCTTTGAACAAGTGGGAGCAATCGTGATTGATAACTCTAGCCAATGGCGAATGACTGAAGATATTGACTTAATTGTTCCTGAAGTCAATGAACCTCAATTTAAACGTGGAATTATCGCTAATCCTAACTGTTCAACAATTCAATCAGTAGTACCTTTAAAAGTATTACAAGATAAATTTGGCTTGAAACGTGTGGCCTATACAACATATCAAGCAGTTTCTGGTTCAGGTGTTAAGGGTAAAAGAGATTTAATTGAAGGCGCAAATGGTAAAGCTCCAGAAGCTTATCCCCACCCTATTTATAACAATGTGTTACCACATATTGATGTGTTCTTAGAGGATGGCTATACCAAAGAAGAACAAAAAATGATTGATGAAACACGTAAAATTTTACATGAGCCAGACTTACGAGTAACAGCAACATGTGCGCGTGTGCCAGTTCAAGATAGTCATAGTGTGGAAATTGACGTGACACTCGATAAAGAAGCAACGGTTCAAGAAATTAAAGATTTATTTGAAAATGACAACCGAGTAGTTCTAGTAGATAATCCTGATAATAATGAATATCCTCAAGCGATTAATTCAACTGGTAAAGATGAAGTGTTCGTGGGTAGAATCCGCCGTGATGATTCTTTAGATAATACATTCCACGTATGGTGTACATCTGACAACTTACTTAAAGGCGCGGCATTAAATGCAGTACAAGTATTGGAGCAAGTCATTAATTTAAAAGGAGCTAGATAATATGACGCATATCTTTGAAGGCGTAGGTGTAGCATTAGCTACTCCATTTACAAATAATGAAGTTGATTATAACGCATTAGAAAAACATGTAGACTTTTTATTAGAAAATAATGTACAAGCTATTATTGTTAATGGGACTACGGCAGAAAGCCCTACTTTGACGGAAGATGAAAAAGAATCAGTACTTGAAGCGGTCGTTAAACAAGTTAATCACCAAGTTGCTATTATTGCGGGAACTGGGACAAATAATACTGAAAAATCTATCCAAGCCTCATTACGTGCTAAAGCGCTCGGTGCTGATGCGATTATGTTAATCACTCCGTACTATAATAAAACGAATCAACGAGGACTTGTTAAGCATTTTGAAACGATTGCTAATAAAGTTCAGTTGCCTGTGGTGTTATATAATGTGCCTTCAAGAACGAATATGACGATTAATCCAGAAACTGTTGAAACACTAAGTCATCACCAATATATTGTAGCAATCAAAGATGCCACTAATGATTTTGATTACTACGAAGAAGTTAAAAAACGTATTAATCAAGATGAATTTGCTTTATATAGTGGTAATGATGATAACATTGTAGAGTTTTATAATCGCGGGGGTAACGGTGTTATTTCAGTAATTGCAAATGTGATTCCTAAAGAGTTTCAAGCGCTATACGATGCTAAACAAAGTGGAGAAGATATTTCAAAAGAGTTTGAAGCAGTTGGTAAATTATTAAACGCATTATCAGTAGATGTTAACCCAATTCTAATTAAAGCGTTAACGAGTTATTTAGGGTTCGGTAACTATGAATTACGTTTACCACTCTTGCCTTTAGAAGTTGAAGATACAAAAGCATTAGTAAATACGTATAAACAGTTTAAAGCGGGTGAACTTTAATGAGAATTTTATTAATTGGTTACGGGGCAATGAACCAACGTGTTGCACGACTTGCCGAAGAGAAAGGTCATGAAATTATTGGTGTAATAGAACCTGAACATAATGAGGCTACACCATATACACATTTTGATCATATCGCTGATGCTCAAGACAAAGCAGATGTAGCTATTGATTTTTCTAATCCGAACTTACTATTACCTCTTTTAGATGAAGCGTTTGAGTTACCTTTAGTGATTGCAACTACAGGTGAAAAAGAAGCTATTGTAAAAAAACTTGAAGAATTAGCGTCACGCATGCCAGTATTCTTTAGTGCCAATATGAGTTATGGTGTCCATGCACTTACTAAAATATTAGAAGCTGCAGTTCCCCTATTACAAGATTTTGATATTGAGTTAACTGAAGCGCACCACAATAAAAAGGTAGATGCACCAAGTGGTACGTTAATTAAATTGTATGATGCGATTAAAGAAGCACGAGAAAACATTACTCCAGTTTATAATAGACATGAACGTAATGAAAAACGTACTAAAGATGAGATCGGTATTCATGCAATTCGCGGCGGTACAATCGTCGGTGAACATGATATCTTATTTGCCGGTATTGATGAAACAATCACTATTTCTCATAAGGCACAATCTAAAGACATTTTCGCTAACGGTGCAATTAATGCCGGTGAAAAATTAATTAAATTACCTAATGGTTATTATACATTTGATAATCTATAAAAATATAATTTTCAAGGAGAGACTAAACTTATGGTACAACACTTGTCAGCAGAAGAAATCATTCAATATATTAGCGATGCTAAGAAATCAACACCATTAAAAGTATATGCAAATGGTAATTTTGAAGATGTAACCTTTCCACAAACATTTAAAGTATTTGGTTCAGAAAATTCAAAAGTAATTTTCTGTGAGGCAGATGAATGGAAAGAATTTTATGATAGCTATCAAGCTAATATTGACGAATTAGAGATAGAAATGGATCGTCGTAATTCAGCGATTCCACTTAAAGATTTAACGAATACCAACGCACGTATTGAACCAGGTGCGTTTATTCGTGAACAAGCTATTATTAAAGATGGCGCTGTAGTAATGATGGGCGCAACAATTAATATCGGTGCTGTTGTCGGTGAAGGTACTATGATAGATATGAATGCTACATTAGGTGGCCGTGCTACAACTGGTAAAAATGTCCATGTTGGCGCAGGCGCAGTATTAGCGGGTGTTATTGAACCACCAAGTGCCTCTCCAGTAGTTATTGAAGATAATGTTTTAATTGGAGCCAATGCAGTTATCCTTGAAGGTGTGCGTGTGGGTGAAGGTGCGATTGTGGCTGCAGGTGCAATTGTAACCCAAGATGTTCCCGCTGGTGCTGTTGTTGCTGGTACCCCTGCTAAAGTAATTAAACAAACTTCTGAAGTTGAAGATTCGAAACGAGAAATTGTTTCAGCTTTAAGAAAGTTAAATGACTAAAAGTTAATTTAATAGAAAATTATTTTGAGTTAAGAACTATATTGAATTAATCCCTACTAATTATAAGATTAAGAGCCTAGAACATTTGACTAAATAAATGTTTCGGGCTCTTAACCATATTTATATTTTTGTGACATTAATTTTATCAGTTTTCCAGACACATTATTGATGCCTCACTCTCCCATGATTAAGCTAAGCTTTACATATAAAATTTTTAACGAAAAATAAGTTAAAGGAATGATATTATGAGCGAATTAGAATTTGTAACTAAACATAGAAGACATTTACATCAACACCCTGAGTTAAGTCTTCACGAATATGAAACAACACAACATATTATTCAATTTTTAGAAGAATTAGATGTGCCACATCAACGACCTTTAGAAACTGGCGCAATTGCATATTTAGAAGGTAATAGTGATCACACTATCGCTTTTCGTGCTGATATCGATGCTTTACCTATCTTTGAAGAAAATGAAGTGGACTACCGCAGTCAAACAGATAATGTGATGCATGCTTGTGGCCATGATGGTCATACAACAGCGTTAATGCTATTTATGAAACGTTGTAAAACTATGGCAGACCGTAATGAACTACCTCATAATGTTGTCTTTATCTTTCAACCTGCTGAAGAAACTGGCGGTGGCGCACATCGTTTAATTAAAGCAGGTGCATTTAAAGATTACCCTATCGAAGCGGTCTTCGGCATTCATGTGAATCCTTTTGCAAAAGAAGGACAAGTAGTCATTAGAGATGAAGAAATTACTGCTAGTGCTACTGAATATAGATTCTTTTTAAAAGGATTATCAAGCCATGTTGCCGATAAAGAACAGGGACACTCATGTGGTGAAGCACTGTTACATGTACTTAACCAAGTTGGACAAATTCAACAATATCATTTAAATGGATTAAAACGAAATATTGTTCATATGGGGCACTTTGAAGCTGGCGAAGCCATTAATACAGTACCTAGTAATGGTTATCTTGAAGGCACAATTAGAACATATGATCCTGAAGACTTAAGAGTTGTAACTGCTCAAATGCAAAAGATAGCTGACAGTGTGAGCTTATTGTTTAATGTAGAATGTGAAGTTAAATTTGAAGAAGGATATCCACCTACTATGAACAGCCCAAAATTGCGTGCTAGCGTTGAACGAGCTATTCAAGATGCGAATTTAGAGGTTATAGATAAACCTCTACCTTTCTTGTTCGGGGAAGATTTTAGTTTTTATGGTCAACATTTAGCGCCCTCTTATTTTGCTTTTGTAGGTACACGAAATGATGATAAAGGCTTTGTAACAGGTCTACATACTCCTACCTTTAATTTTGATGAAAAGGTTTTAATTTATGTAGCAAATTATTATGAACAATTATTAAAAAATTACGGAAAGGAGTCATAGACTGTGACAGCAACTTGGTCAGTGGATACAGAACGATTTTATCAAAATGTAGTTAAAGTAAAAAATGGTAATTCAATCATGGCGGTAGTTAAAAATAATGCCTACCATTATGAATTAGAATTTGCTGTAAAAACTTTTTTAAAAGCTGGGATAACTACATTTAGTACTACATCTTTAAAGGAAGCAGTGAAAATACGTTCACTTGCTCCTAAAGCAACTATCTTTTTAATGAATGCAGTATATGATTTTGAAACGGTTAGAAAGTATCAAATTCAAATGACTTTACCTTCACTAGAATACTATTATCAATATAAAAGTGATTTACAAGGGATTAATGTCCATTTAGAATTTGAAAATTTATTACATCGCTCTGGATTTAAATCATTAGATGAAATTAAAGAAGTAATCGTAGATCATCAAAATAACCAAAGTCATCAAAAAATGAATATTGTAGGATTATGGACTCATTTTGGTTATGCTGATGAGTTTGATGTGCCGGAATATACGGTGGAACGAGAAGCGTGGTTGAATGTAGTTAACACTTTATTAAATGAAGACTATCATTTTGATATGATTCATTCACAAAATAGTGCAAGCTATTATCGTGAAGGACGCGCCCTTCTTCCTCATCATACACATGCACGTGTGGGCATAGCGTTATATGGTTCTCGTCCGTATAGCAATTTAGATGAACAAGAAATTAATCAGGCACTCACAGTTAAAGCTAATGTAATTCAAGTACGAGAAGTTAATCATGGTGACTATTGTGGTTACAGCTTTGCTTTTGAGGCAACAAAAAATCATACACGTTTAGCAGTTGTGGATATTGGCTATGGAGACGGTATTCTTAAGTCTCGCGCAAAACATGAAGCATTAATAAATGGCAAACGTTACCCTATCCGAGCTTTAATGATGAGTCATATGTTTGTAGAAGTAAATGATGAAGTCCATGCACAAGATGAAGTGATATTATATAATGAAGATATACGCATTGATGAATACACTTTCAAGGGCGTAGGCGCTAACTCAGAACAACTTAGTGCAATGAATCATGATTCTCTCATAAAGGAGTATAGATAAAGATGGCAGTTAAATATAATGAGTATGGTGAATTAACAATGGCGGGCACAAGCTTAAAAACGCTTGCTCAAAGTTTTGGGACACCTACTATTGTGTACGATGAAGACGAAATTCGCAATCAAATGCGTAGATATCATAAAGCTTTTCAAGAAAGCGGATTAAAATATAATATTTCTTATGCATCTAAAGCATTTACTTGTATTCAAATGGTAAAACTTGTGCAAGAAGAAGACTTACAGTTAGACGTGGTGTCTGAAGGGGAATTATACACAGCTCTAGAGGCTAAATTCGATCCTAGCAAGATTCATTTCCATGGTAACAATAAAGCTAAACGTGAGATTCAGTACGCGTTAGAAAATGGCGTAGGTTATTTTGTAATTGATTCGCTTGAAGAAATTGATTTAATTGATAGATATGCGAGTGATACTGTTAATGTTGTAATTCGTGTAAATCCTGGCGTAGAGGCTCATACACATGAATTTATTCAAACTGGACAAGAAGATAGTAAATTTGGCTTATCAATTCGTCATGGTTTAGCACTTGAAGCAGTTAATAAAGTGCGTGATTCTAAACGTTTACATTTAAAAGGTGTGCACTTCCATATAGGCTCTCAAATCGAAGGCACTGAAGCAATGATTGAAACTGCGAAGATTGTATTAAATTGGTTACATGAAAATGACATTAAAGTCGAGTTGCTTAACTTAGGCGGAGGATTTGGAATTAAATATCTTGAAAGCGATGTAAGTTTCCCTATTGAAGAAGGCATTGGTGAAATTACTAACGCTATTAAACATGAAGTTGAACGTTTAAATTATGACATGCCAGAAATTGGTATCGAACCAGGTCGTTCAATTGTAGGTGAAGCCGGTATTACATTATATGAAGTAGGAACAATTAAAGATATTCCAAATGTAAATAAATATATTTCAATTGACGGTGGTATGAGTGATCATATTAGAACTGCTTTATATGATGCTAAATATCAAGCCTTATTAGTAAATCGTCATGAAGAAGCGGATGACACTGTAACGATTGCAGGTAAACTATGTGAATCTGGAGATATCATTATTCGTGATGCGCAGTTACCTTCATCAGTTGCACGCGGTGATTATTTAGCTATATTATCTACTGGCGCATATCATTACTCAATGGCTTCTAATTATAATCAAATGCAAAAACCACCTGTCTTCTTCTTAAAAGATGGAAAAGCACGTGAAGTTATTAAACGTCAATCACTAAGACAATTAATCATTAATGATACAAAATAAATTGATGAAAAGCCTTATTCTACTATTTCAGTAGAATAAGGCTTTTTATAATTGTAGAAATAAAAAAACACCTTACATCTTGGTAAGGTGTTACTAAAGTCAATATTTAACAATCTATTTATTATAGTTTAACAACGTTTGCAGCTTGAGGACCGCGGTCGCCTTCAACTACTTCAAATTCAACTGATTGACCTTCTTCTAATGATTTGTAACCATCTTGGTTAATTGCTGAGAAGTGTACGAATACGTCGTTTTCTCCTTCAACTTCGATAAAACCAAAACCTTTTTCAGCGTTAAACCATTTTACTGTACCTTGTTTCATAATTCTGAAACCTCCAAGACTAAAATTCATTCAATATGCATTATTCGCATATTACAAAAAATACATGTGACAATTATGTATTAATAACACAACCTATAAATAACTCTTACAAATATTCTTTGCAATATGGAATAAAACCATTGCTTATTAGTTATTATATGTTAATTCGTACTAAATTGCAATACAATTATAGAAAATTGTCATTTAATTAATTTTTGGGAGATTATAATAAACATCTTTATTATTTAAAACAATAAAACTATAAAATATTTGCAAATCTTCATCGCAATCCTCACAAAAATTTAAATCACAATTATTATAAAAAGCGTGAATATTGTATTTCCCAACTACATAATTATCATAATATTGCATACTTTGTTTAATCAATTTCTCATAATTTTCAATCATAGTTTCGTAATCATCAAATTGATGTTTTTCAATAATTTTATCTGTCCAGTCGCTAAATAACCACCATCCCTCATAGTCAGCTCGAATCTTTGCAACTGTCCACATTGTAAATTCCCCTCTCAAATTAGCCTATAACAAGTATTTTAACTTTTTTACATTTGAATTCAAGTTTAATGGCTCATACTTTTGACCGATGTAGAGCGAAATGTGATAGTAAATATTAGTTTTTTAATACAAAAATTCGTATAATATATTTAAGAGGTGATACTATGCAACATAAGCATTTACGAGTTTTTGGAACAGTTCAGGGAGTAGGCTTCCGTTACTATACACAAAGATTAGCACACAAATATCATATAGTAGGAACAGTTGAAAATGTAGAAGACTATGTAGATATATATGCTCAAGGTGAAAAACAAGACTTAGAGCAATTTATTGATGCAGTAAAAAATGGTGCCTCACCTGTTTCTTCGGTGACTGACTATGATATCGAAGATTTAAATTCCAACGATCAATATTCAGATTTTAAATCGATTTAATTATATAAAGGAAGATGAATTTTGAAATATAATATTTCTCGACTTTTAGGTGTAATTGTAGGCGTTCCAGTAGCATTTGTTTCCTGGATGGTCAGCGTCTTTGGGTTTGACCTTTCATTTATAATAGATGGATTAATAGGCGTCGGCATGTTTTTCGTCTCTTACTTCCCTACTCAAAGAATTACATCTAATAAGTATTTAGCTGAAATTGGATTATCGCGTAGAGATTATCGTTTTGTGAGAACTCACTTAAACCAGGCACAAGATAAAATTAGAAATATCTTAAAATCATTTATCAATGTGAGATCTCTAAAAGATTTTCGCCAAATTAATGATATTTATAGAATTTCTAAATCAATTCATTTCGCAGTCAAGCAAAGACCTGCTTTATTTTTTAAAGTAGAAAGCTTCTTTTACTCACATATAGATAACGCCTTAAATTTAATCGATTCATATACGCGTCTTTCAAAAATGCCTAAGAAAACTATCGAAGAGAAACAAAAATTAGAACAAACACGTATTACTCTAGATGAGGTAAAACGTACATTAATTGCAGATTTAAAACGCATTAACGAAGAGGATTACGAGCGATTAGATGTAGAAATGGAACTCAATCGTTTAGAACAATCACGTCGTAAAGATTCTTAAATAAAGAAATGGAGCGAATTTTTAAATGACTCGAGAAGAACAATTTATCAACTCACATCCATTAGATGATTATATAGAGCAACAGGATTTAAATCAATCTAATAAAAATGAGGTTACTCCAAATGCTATAGCTGAAGAAACTGAACTTCAATTTAGTGATAAAGAGCTTCAAAAGATTGAAACTATCAGTCAGCAAATTAAACCACTAGATGACGAAGGCTTATTATCATTCGGTTCCCACTTACAACAAAATATGTCTAAATTTTCTCATCGTATGTTAGATGAGGTGCAAACTAAAGATGTAGGACCTATTGGTGACACGCTTGATCAACTTATGTCTAAGCTTAAAGCGGTCAACCCTGATGAGTTGAATCCTGAAAAACAATCTAAAATTAAACGTTTATTTAAAAGAACGAAAGCTTCTATAAATGAAGTGTTTTCTAGAATGCAATCAGTAAGTTCACAAGTTGATCGTATTACAATTCAATTAGATAAACATAAAGCAAATTTATCTAAGGATATTCAACTATTAAATAGTTTATATGACCAAAACAAAGAATATTTTGATGATGTGTCATTATATATTGCAGCTGCGAAACACAAAAAGCGTGAAATACAAACTAACGATATTCCTAAATTGCAACAACATGCTGAACAAACAGGCAATCAAATGGATATTCAGGCAGTCGCTGATATGGAACAATTCGTAGACCGTTTAGATAAACGTATTTATGATTTACAATTATCAAGACAAATAGCAATTCAAACTGCTCCTCAAATACGAATGATTCAAAATGTAAATCAGGCATTAGCAGAAAAAATTCAAAGCTCAATATTAACAAGTATTCCATTGTGGAAGAATCAGATGGCAATAGCACTTACATTGATGAGACAACGAAATGCAGTATCTGCTCAACGTGCGGTTACAGATACGACTAATGATTTATTAACTCAAAATGCAGCGATGCTAAAACAAAATGCTATCGAAACAGCCACTGAAAATGAACGTGGCATTGTTGATATTGAAACATTGAAAACAACTCAAAGTGATATCATCGAAACGATTGAACAAACCTTACAAATTCAAGCAAATGGTCGTCAAAAACGCCAAGAAGCTGAAAAAGAATTATTAGGTCTAGAGAATGAGTTAAAACAACATGTTTTATCTATTAAAGAACCTAATATGCAAAAACTTGATAATAAATATTAATATAAAACAGCAATTTCTATTGAAATATAATAGAAATTACTGTTTTTTAATCATTTTTGGACGTATTCTTTTTTACAAATAGTGAACAAATCAATCCTATAACCGTTAAGACGGTTAAGTACCAAAAAGTATGTTCTGCTCCATATGCTATAAGTGAAGGCCCAGATAGTTGAGTAGTTCCTTCTGATACACTTTTCATAGATATAATATAAATTGTAATAGCGATAGTCGTTCCAGCAGAGCCCCCTACTTGAATTAAAGTAGTAATAGTTGCGGAACCATCTGGATATAATTCTTTTGGCAATTGATTCAATGCATTAGTTTGAGCTGGCATCATAATCATTGTGACGCCAATAAACATCACTATAAAAGTGAGGATAATTACCCATATAGGTGTTGTTGCAGAAATTGTTAATGCAAAAATAAGCATGGCAATAAAAAGAATGACGAATCCTAGCGTTCCAAATAATTTTGCTCCTAGCTTATCGAATAACTTGCCTATTATGGGTGAAAGAACTAGATTGATCGCGTTTCCAGGTAGAAGAATTAAACCAGCCATTATGGAACTAAAGAACAATGCTCCTTTAATGTAGATTGGAAGTATAATACCTGTTCCTAAAATACATAAAATAACTAGAAAGACCATAGCAGCACCCAAATTAAACATTGGATATTTAAATACTCGTAAATTTAACATTGGGGAAGAAATACTGAATTGTCTTCTAACAAATAATGCTAATGAGACTATACCGATTAATAATGGGCCCCATACTGCCATTTGAGCGAATGACATTTCTGCCATCATATTTAATCCTAAAATAATACCTGAAAAACTAATCGTTGATAATATAATTGAGAAGATATCCACTTTAGGTTTAGTGATTTTAGCTACATTTTCCACTTTAATAAAGGCAATAAATAATATAATTATATATAATAAGGCGCTAATCCAAAATATATAATGCCAACTTAAACTAGAAATAATTACCCCTGCGATTGTCGGTCCTAACGCTGGGCCTGCAGTCATCACTAGCCCCATCATCCCCATGATAACTCCTCTTTTTTCTATAGGGAAAATGAGCATCAATACGGTTACCATTAATGGTAGTAGTATGCCTGTGCCTAGCGCTTGAATAATGCGTCCTAACAATAATATTGAAAATGTAGGAGCTACTGCAGCAGTTAAAACCCCTATCAATGACAATGTAACGCCTGAAACGATTAATGTCTTAGTACTAAACCATTTCATTAAATATACTGATATGGGTACTAAGCACGCCATCGTTAATAAGTAGCCTGTTGTAAGCCACTGAGCTAAAACTGCGGTAATATGAAAATTTTTCATGATGTTAGTTAAAGCCATGTTTAAAGCTGTTTCACTAAAAAGCCCCATAAACCCGCCTAACATTAATACGAAAGCAAACATTTTTGGACTACGTACTTTTACTTGAGCTGTCATTTCATACCTCTTTCTTTATATTCTTCCTTTAAAAGACTTACTTAATATAGCAAAGAGGTTTTCATTTTGTCAACTTAGTTGACAAAATTAAGGGATCAGAATCAACAATATATATCTAGTTAACTTTAAAATCTTCTAAATGCCAATCTGTTCCTAGATAGGTTTTTAATAATTTCATATTTTCGGCACCAATTTGTGTTTGAATATAAAGTTCGATTTGATGTTTTATATTTATATATTTCTCACAACAACTTTCTCCATATTGTGTCAATGCTACGCTTTTTTCTTTTTTATTGCCTTCAACATCACTAACAGTAACGATATTTTTTTCTTGTAAATTTTTAACTGCTTTATGAATGGCTTGACGAGATAAATTCATCCAGTCATTTAATTGAGACAAGCTAGACGTTCTTTTATAAATGATTGTAATTACGTACCATTGTGAACTTGATAAGTGATTGTCTATTATTTCATCATTAGTTAATTTTTCTATCATTGTTCTTAGCTCACCGTGACGCTCACTCATTAAATCTACGAAATCTAAATTTTCATGTATTTTCTTCATATCAGTCACCTTTTTATTTACTTTAATTTTTATTATAAGCTCTTATACTTTAAAATTCCCGTCAAAGCTGTGTGTAATTTTAGACATATTAAAACCAGTCTAGAACACTGTAAATGTACTAGACTGGTGAGATAAAAGTATATTCTCAAATAAAAAGCTTACTCTTTTTGGTATACAATATAATCTTGTTTAACAAATTTAGCTACGATATATCCGACTATAGTCGCTAAAATAGCAATTGGGAACCATTCTAAAGAATATTGCTTTAACGGTAACGCATCTATAAATGACATCTTTATCCAACCACTTGTATTAATTACACTTAATACTGAGACAATCGTCACTATTACAATGGGTATTTGTTGTGCAATAGGTTTTGTAGGTATTAATCGAGCCATTAAAATAAGCAGAACTACAGTGATTGCCACTGGATAAATGATACTTAAAACTGGCACAGACATTGTAATCACAGAATTTAAACCTAGATTTGCTAAAATAAAGCTGATTAAAGTAAAGAATACAGCATAAATTTTATAGGAAATTTTAGGGAAGATTCTATGGAAATATTGACTTACTGATACGATTAAACCACAAGCTGTAGTTAAACAAGCCAACGCTACAATAATTCCAAGCATATATTTTCCGAATACACCAAAGCCATTTGCAGCAATGGTCGTTAAGAGATAAACGCCGACATTTTGATCTTTAGATACAAGGTCTTTCAACGTACTCTCTGGTACATGCATGTGATTTCCAATATAACCTAAGGAAACATAAATAAAAACAAGCGCTACAGCTGCAATTAAGCCAGCCATCACAGTTTGTTTAAAGATATTATCTGCATGTTGAACACCAGTTGCTTTAATAGCATTAACCACAATCATAGAGAAAGCGATAGCCGCAATAGCATCCATGGTTAAATAACCTTCAGTAAAGCCCTTTGAAAAGCTTTCCAATCCAGAACTATATGCTTCCGGATTACCATGAGACGAGCCATTTCCACTAAAATCTACAAATCCTTTAACAATCATTGCTAAGATAGTAAGTAATAACAATGGTGTTAAAAGTGAGCCAATGCGGTCAACTATTTTCCCGGGATTAATACATAAATATAAAACGACTAGGAAATAAATGAGTGTAAATATAAATAAAGCTAATTTACTATTAGTATGTGCAATAGGCGTAATCGTCATCTCAAACGATGTCGAAGCCGTACGCGGTATTGCAAATAAAGGACCAATAGTTAAATAAATTATAATTAAAAAAGTAATTGAGAATTTAGGTGAAATTTTATTAAGTGAACCTACGTACCCTTGTTTATCAAGCGCGCCTACAATAACACCCAGTAATGGTAAACCAATACCGGTAAGGCAAAAGGCTACAACTGCGGGCCAAAAAAATTGTCCACTATCTTGTCCTAAATTCGGTGGAAAAATGAGATTACCTGCACCAAAGAACATGGCGAACAAAGTAAAACCAATTATCCAAGTGTTCTTGTTCATAGAATTGCTCCTTTTTATGTATATGTGTGCAATATTTAACATTCTAGCACAAAAAGGAATTACAAGTCTATGTAATTTCAGAAAATTTGAAAATCTGAAATATATATAATTTATATAATATCCATAATTAGAATGATTTTAATAATAATTTTTTCAGCAATGGAGATAAATGACTTGGTAAATTCTCTACACCTTCAACAAATAGCGCATATTGACCATAAATATTGTGGATAGTTTGTTCAATGTCTTCAGTAATTGCGTCTTGGCTTAAAAAGACATTAAATACTTCGATACCATATTTACGAGCCATTTCTACAGCCTCATAAGTATCTAAAATTCCATCTTGCGCATAATTATAGGCAGATGGCTCTCCATCAGAGAATACAATTAAGAAGCGTTGATTGTGACTTCTTCTTAATAAACGTTCACTTGCTACCCTTATAGCGACACCATCACGATTGTCGTCTTGAGGGCTTAATGACATAATACGTGGCCCATTTTTCTCCATAGTAGAATAATCATAACCGATAATTTCATCGATAATATTCGGTTGTTTATTATCATCAGCTTCAAATGCGTCTTCATTAAAAGCTAAAATCTCATGTTTTACATTGAGTGATTTTAAAGTTTCATGGAAGAGTACTACACCTTTAATTGTTTCTTCCATTTTATCGAACATACTCGCTGATGCGTCGATCAATAATGTGAAAGTGGCATCGAACGTCTTACTTAAGTCTTGTTTTTTATAAAATAGCTTGTATTGATCATCTATAAACCAATTAGTTAAATCACGTTGTAAACGGCCTTTAGTTAAATTATGACGCTCATCGACATGTTCACGGTCGATAGTTTTTTTAATAATTTGAATTAAATCCTTAGTTTCAAATTGAACGTCATTTTTAGCATTTTGATATTCACTGAGATATTCTGGCTCAATATCAGGTACTTTCCATTCTATTTCAACGTTATTATTAATCCCTTTAAGTGCAAAAGCAGCATTTTGACCTACTGCGCCGCCCTCTTCATTATCTAATGTACTCTCAGATCCACGTCCTTTTTTAGTCATCATATCAGTCATATCATCTGTAGAATCGCCTTCACGGGCAGTGTCATTATCGCCAATAACGTCACTATTTTCGCCTTCGTGTAATTCCATTTCAAGATAAGCGCCACCTTCAGACTTACTATCTTGAGCATTAGTTTCAGCCTCAGCCGTTTCAGCTTCAGATTCTTCATTTGTATTATCTTGTCCATCTACGTTACTTGCATCCGTACGTTTAATATCCTCAAATGTTAAGTCGTGAATTGCTTCGTAGACTCTACGTGGAAGATGATAATATTCATTAAGCATATCTTTGGTTAACATATCATCGATTTGAAACATGATTCGTTGAGCGAGATACATATTGTCTTCTGATGTTTCATTTTGGAAAAAGTTAGGCAAATACTGAAACATATGATTTAAGATATCATCTAATTGTGGATGAATCGTCGGGATATCAAAGAAGTTTTGACTTAAAAATGCGCGTTCCAAATATAAGAATAATAAATCAGTATATACTGTTTTAGTCTTGTAAAATTTGATTTGAGACTCCGTATATGATAAACGCGTTTGTAGACGTAAATCGATTAATTTAGCGGTACTTGGACGTTCATTTTTAATATGGTTAAATACACGCATATCTTCTAATAAACGAAAAATTTGATGATATAACTTTGGATGAGCAAATTCATCCTCATGTAAGACCTCATTAACGATTGATTCATCCATCATTTCATAGCCGTATGCTGCTAGCATGACATCGGTTTTCAATCCAGCACTTTCAATCTCTTTTGGACGATGAGACCAGAACCAACTAGTGATAAGTGTATTATTGATAGGATCATAATAAGGGAATTTTTGTATTTTAACTTGTGTTTGTTCGTTTTTTAGTAGCAAGCGAGCTAAGTCTTGTAACATCATGACTTGTTTGGCGTCTAATTGCTCATCATTAAATTTTATAAAACGATCACTCATAATAGCCCCTCTTTAAAAGTTTAATTCGATAGCATTTTTAATTGCTTGTTGTTCACGTTCATCTTCTAATTTATCGATAATTGTACGTTGAATTGCACGTTCGATTGGCATAACCGTAATTAAATCACTTAAGTCGATTAACGCACGTATACTTGCTGCTTCTTCTGAAATTTGACCTTGTTTAGACATTGTACGTAAATCTTCGTTAAATTTGATAATTTGTTCGATAATTTTATCATCTTGCAATCTACTTTGTTGTTTAATAACGTTTTTCAGAATATCGCCGTCGATGTAATCTACTTGAATTACCACGAAACGGTTTTTCAAGGCTTCGTTCATAGGTAAAGTACCTACATACCCTTCATTAATTGCAGCAATAACGTTGAAGCCAGGTGCAGCTTTGATAACTTCTCCAGTAAATGGGTTAGTTAATTGACGTCTATAGTCGAGCACGCCATTTAAGATAGGTAATGTTTCTGGCTTAGCCATGTTAATTTCGTCAATGTATAGAATATGACCTTCACGCATAGATTTAATAACTGGGCCATCAATAAATACTATTTCTTGTTGACCTTCTTCATTAGTTTTAATCGTTTTAAATCCTAGTAAACTTTCAGCATCTAAATCTACAGAGCAGTTAACTTGATGCATTGGTGTATTGACTTCTTGACCTAATGTTTCGGCTAATTTAGTTTTACCTGAGCCTGTTGGTCCTTTTAATAAAATATTTTTATTTAAACTAAACAATGCTTTAGCATCATTAAATACAGATTCATCTGAATTAATATATTGATTTTGTATCATTTTAAATTTACTCTCTCCTTTTTAACATGAAAAATAGCCCATGAGGCGGAGTTAAAGTGCTTAGGAACGTTAGAATCATTATATAATGATAAACTCCTATCCTCTGAGCATATATTCTAAATGTAGTTACAATGATTAAACTAATTATACTTCTTTAAAATAATCTTTAAAATAGCCGCCAACTTTACCTGAATTATCAATAATTTGATAGTATTCTTCTGTTTCATTAATTACATCATATTGTTGTCCGATAGTTAACATATTAGAAACCGTAAATTTCTTAGCATCAGTATTGACTACTTCTACCTTTTTAATTGGTGTACGTTCCTTCCATGTTTCATGTAACATTGCCATATTAAAATCCTCCATTAATGTTAAAGTAATAATTTATTAAAATTCAGCTCAATGCTGATAATTATTTGTTGTCTAAAGTATAAATAAATGAGATACCACTATTTTCAGTAATCCTTAAAGATTTAGCATCTCCTTGATCCAATGACTGGTAAGGAATGCCAATCTCGTCCAACTCTTGTTGTGCTTTATTAAACTCTTCTATTGAGTTAGCGCTAAATTCAACTTGTTCAACAATGCCTTCTTCTTTTAATTCAACCGATTCGTCAGGTTGATATAGATGAATTTCTCCACCTAAACCTCCTTCACCAATTCGAAATACTTGAATAATTTGGTCTGAGAATTCGGTTGACTCATATTCTGCATAATGAGTTAAGTTAAAAACATTTTTGAAAATTGAAGCAGTGACCGGCAACTCATTAACCTTAATAATTACAGGACCAAGGCCTTGTAACTGATGGAGCGGATTGACTGAACTATCAAAGGTTGGTGTACCTAAACCAACTCCGGTATTATGTTCATTAGAATAAATATCGAAAATTTGATGATTCGCATCTTTAAAATCAAAATGTTTGTTTCCATTTAATTCAGTTACCGGATTAAAATCAATATGATGTTCTTTTAAAATAGATTGATATTCATCCAAACCTGAATCAGTTGGTGTTCTTAACCCTACACTTGAGATATGTTGATTCTCATATTCAGGATTAGCAACCTCTACAAAATGAAGTCTAGTACCTGGATTTAAATCAGCATCCCCGAAACGTAAAGCCTGATTCTTAGATGCAACATTTAATCCTAAAACATCTTTAAATAATTCTTTCGTTTTAGAAAGATCGCTTGTGCCTATCGTGACACTTCTAAGTCCGCTCATTTATTGACACCCCTAATATTTGTCTTTTCCAATATATTATAACGCATTTTAAATACGATTTATATGATGAGGTATTGGGTCAAAGATATAATGATTGTAAAGATTATTAACGAACTATAATTAATTAAAAGTTGTTTAAAGTTCGATAATTTTAAATTGATATTTTGTATAAAGAATTACAAAAATAACTCCCCTACTTTTATTTTATTAGTGAGGGGAGTTGGTCGTTTATTTCTTTTTGCACTAAAGAATAGTGAGTTTGAATTGCTTTAAAGTTCGTTATTTACCATTTTGTAAATATATAAGCTAAATAACTTAATACTTATATTTAGCTTTTAACAACACTAAACAACTATGATTCATACTTTTATGCTAGATAAGTTGTAATTATATTATAAACCATTTTACTTTAATTAAATGAAAGTTTAGTCCCTAACCTGCAGATGTGTATAGTTATGGTTATGTTATTGCAATATTGAAAATTAAGTCTATATTTGCCTTGTTATATAGCATAGACAAGGATAAGACTTTTCAGAAGCCCGGTTCCAGATATCCACTCCTTTAGCTCGAATTATATCTTAAAATAGCATATAGGCTTATCTAAAAGAGTGATAAGAACATAAAAAATCCAATTGAAATTGCGACATCTCAATTGGGTTTTAAGTCATTTATATTTCAAACTTTAATTTGATTATATTTGAATTAGCTTTCGAGTAGTAAGTCTTCAGGGCTTTCAATTAACTCTTTAATTGTTTTTAGGAAACCAACTGCTTCCTTACCATCGATAATTCTGTGATCATAACTTAAAGCGATATACATCATTGGTCTGTTTTCAATAGTATCTTTATCAATCGCGATAGGACGTGTAATAATTGAATGCATTCCCAATATCGCTGCTTGATTACCATTAATAATTGGAGTACTCATCATTGATCCAAATACGCCACCATTAGTGATAGTAAATGAACCATTAACCATGTCGTCTAAGCCAAGTTTTTTATCACGTGCTTTTACAGCTAAATCTGCAATTGCATTTTCAAGTTCAGCAAAATTTTTCTTATCACAATCTCTAACGAAAGGTACCAATAAACCATCGTCAGTTGATACAGCAATACCGATATCATAGTATTGTTTAGTAATCATATCGTCGCCGTCAATTTCAGCATTAACTTCAGGATATTTCTTCAATGCTGCTACTGCTGCTTTTGTAAAGAATGACATGAAACCTAATTTAGTACCATCGTGGTCTTTAATAAATTGTTCTTTTTTACGTTTACGTAATGCCATAACATTTGTCATATCAACTTCATTAAATGTTGTTAACATTGCAGTATTATTAGATACTTCTAATAATTTCTTAGCAGCAGTTTTCTTTCTACGTGACATTTTTTCACGAATTACTGGTTTATTAGGAGCGCTTGATGATTTTTTAGATTCTTCTTTTTTGCTTGGTTCTGATGCTTTATTAGAAGATTGTGTTTGACTAGCTTTTTGATTATTATCGATATCATCTTTGCGTAAAATGTCATTACCTTTTCCAGAAACTGAACTTAAATCAACACCATTTTCGCGTGCGTGACGACGTGCAGAAGGTGTCGCATTAACACGTTGATTAGATGATGTTTCTTCAGTTGATTCATCAGTTGCTTTTTCTGATGTGTCTTTTGATTCTTCTTTAGATTCAGTTGGCGCATTATCTTTATCTTCAGTAGTGTCTTCAGCTTTCTTATCATCTTGATTGTCTGAAGAGTTATTACCACTGCCTTCCCCAACAGTAGCAATGACTTGACCCACTTCAACTGTATCTCCTTCAGAAGCGAGTTGTTCTTGTAAAATACCTTCTTCTTCTGATACAACTTCAACATTGACTTTATCAGTTTCTAATTCAAGAATGGCTTCTCCTTTTTCAACGCTATCTCCTACGTTCTTTAACCATTCTGCAATCGTACCTTCCGTAATAGATTCTGCTAATTCTGGAACTTTTACCTCTGGCATAGTATTTCCCCCTAGTTATTTTTCATACTACTTTCAATAATTTTATTTTGAACAAGCTTATGAATTTCTCCATCACCTTCAGCTGGTGCCGCACGTTGAATTCTACCGTGATAGCTTAGGTTATATTGATCGCCTACAAGAGATTTTAAGTATGGATAAACAAATAACCATGCACCTTGGTTTTTAGGCTCTTCTTGAACCCATGAAACTGTTTCAAGATTTGGTAATTCGTTTAACACTTCTTTAATTTCCTCTTCAGGAAATGGATATAATCTTTCGACAGCTACTAACAAAATAGACTCATCAGAATTTTTAGCTAAATGTTCTTTTAAATCAATTAACATCTTACCTGAAGCTAAAATGACTTTTGTAACTTTATCTTTATTAGCTTCATCAACGATAATTGGTTTAAAACCACCTGATATAAATTGGTCAATTGGTTGAGCCACTGTTTTGTTTCTTAATAAACTTTTAGGTGACATAACAATTAATGGTCTCATAGCCTCTGTATTTAGACTTTTAGCTTGAGCTCTTAATAAATGGAAGTAGTTACTAGAACTTGATAAGTTAACTACTGTACTATTATTTTCAGCTGCAAGTTGTAAAAATCTTTCAAGACGAGCTGATGAATGTTCCGCCCCTTGGCCTTCAAATGCATGAGGTAAAAATAGAGTCAAACCACTGCGTTCTCCCCATTTAGCACGTGCAGAAGACATAAAGTTATCAAAGATCATTTGAGCCATATTTGAGAAATCACCGTATTGTGCTTCCCAAATATTCATACTGTTTTTATTCTCAACATTGTAACCATATTCAAAACCAACAACAGCTGCTTCTGACAACGGACTATTATGAACTTCAAATGTTGCTTTTTGATCCGGCACATGATGTAAAGGAGTGAATGTATCTCCATTTTCTTCATCATGTAATACAGCATGTCTATGACTGAATGTTCCTCTTTCGCTATCTTGGCCAGTTAAACGCACTGATATGCCGTCTTGAACAATAGTCGCAAACGCAAGTTGTTCTGCTTGAGCCCAGTCGACTAAACCATCTTCTTTTTCAAATGGCTCTCTACGTTTTTCAAGAACTTTATTAAGCTTTTTCAAAACATGAAAATCTTCTGGATATGTTAACATCGCATCATTAATTTCTTTTAAATGCTCGAATGAGAAATCTGTATCATCACTTTGTAAAGGAAGTTCAAGTGATTCAGGTTTTTCCATATCTGGATTATCCATTTTATCAGTTTTATCGATTTTATCTTGAGCAGCACGCATTTCTTTTTGCACGTTATCCATTATTTCATCCATTTGTTCTTGAGTTATAACGCCTTCATCTACTAATTTTTTACCGTAGATAATTTCAACAGAATCATGTTTACGAATACTTTGATATTGAACAGGATTAGTGATTGATGGTTCATCCATTTCGTTATGCCCGTAACGACGGTAACCTACTAAATCAATTACAAAGTCTTTATGGAACTCTTTTCTAAATTCCATAGCAATATCAATCGCTTCGATGGTTGCTTCAACATCGTCCGCATTAACATGTAATATTGGAACATCATAACCTTTAGCAATATCTGTAGAATAAGTTGTTGAACGACCGTCGATAGGTTCAGTAGTAAAGCCAATTCGGTTATTCGTAATGATATGTAATGCACCACCAGTAGAATAACCATCAAGATTACTTAAGTTCATCGTTTCAAAATTAATACCTTGTCCTGGATATGCTGCGTCCCCATGGATAATAATTGGCATAGCCTTATGGAAATCAGTCGTAGGACCACCATGATGTTGTGTATTATCTTGTGAAGCACGTGTTCTACCAATTACTACTGGTGCCACGACTTCTAAATGACTTGGGTTATTTGCTAATGAAATACGTTGTTCAATACCATATGAAGATGTAGTTTTAACGCCACCTAAGTGGTATTTAACATCGCCAGTCCATCCAGCAGTTAGTTCTAAACTGCCATCTTCCGGTAAGAATTTCATAGGGTCTGTATGCATAAACTCAGAAATCATCATTTCATAAGGTTTCTCAAGTACATGAGTTAATACGTTTAAGCGACCTCTATGGGCCATACCAATTTGAATATTCTGAATTTCGACTTCTGCAGCACGTTTTAATGTTTGTTGAAGCATTAATACTAATGAATCTACACCTTCAATAGAGAAACGTTTAGCTCCAACAAAGTTTTTGTGTAAATATTTTTCAAAACCTCCAACATGAGCTAAAGTATCAAATAATTGTTTTTTCTCGTCATTATTAATAGTAGCTCGGTAAGGTGTTTCAATACGACGTTTTAACCATGTACGTTCTTTATTATTGTTAATATGGTTATATTCGAATGCAATCGATCCCTTATATCGCTTCTCCATGCGTTCGATTGCTTCATATGCGTTATCATAAATATCACTGAAATGATCTGAGACAATACTTGAAGAAATGTTCTCTAATGTTTCTTTGTCTAAGTTAAAATCTTTCATTGTCAGTTTTGGAACGTTGGTTCTTTCAGGAGTATTTACAGGATAAATAGCCGCCATCAAATGGCCGTATTGACGTATATTATCGATTAAGCGCATAATGCGTTTGATGGTGTCATCACTTGCTGATGAGCCACTCCCTTCAGTGGCAGGCTGTGCCTGAATATTTGCTTCACCATTTTTAATTGTACTAAAAAGAACTTGTAAATCATCTGGTACAGAAGTAGGATCTTGTAAATAATCATCATATAAATCAAGCATAAGTCCTAAATTTGCACCAAAGTTTACAGGAGCTTCCGTAACATCCTTGTTATCCTTTGCCATAATGTACCCTCCACAAAATAGTTAAACCGCTTACATGACAATAATAGCACTATTTACCACTTTGATAAAGTCTATTAACTGAATATTATGGAAAAACAATGAGGTTAAGACAAAACATATAGCTAATAGCAAAATTAAGTGAGAGAGTGGTACAGAAATCTTAATGTCTCACACTCAATTCCTTAAAATGTTTACTATAGCTCTTGCTTCGGTTACCTTAATTAATTGATTGGTTTACAAAGCATTCACGATGATTGTCTTAACCCCATATTTATATATAGATAATATTATTTGAATATAATTTTAAACTTAGTGTATTTATTGACTTCACTTTCAACTAATATATAGCCACCGTATTGTTGAACAATTTTTTCAGCGATAGATAATCCTAATCCATTCCCACCTTGACTTCTCGCTCGGGATTTATCCACCCTATAAAAACGATCAAAAATGAAATCTTGGTCTTCTTTAGGAATACCTAGTCCGTGATCAGTGATTTCAATACTAGTTTGTTTATTACGTAAGTTTGTTTTGATATGAACATGTTTATTATCTTTATCGTATTTCATCGCATTATCTATAAAAATTAATAAGAGTTGTTCAAATTGATGACGATTAATTTTTAACGTTAATGGTTTGTTAGCTAAATCTGTTTCAAATTTATAGTCAGGATGTAATTGTTTCAACGATTTAATACGAGAACGTATTTCATCATTGATATTTATTTCTTCAGATTCTAAGATTTGGCTATTCACCTTATCTTTTGTTAAAAGTAATAATTCCTCAACAAGTTTTGTAATCCGATTCATTTCTTCTAATGAAATATTAAGTGATTCTTCTAAAATTGCCGGGTCTTTTTTACCCCATCTTTGAATTAAATTTAAATGTCCTTGTATAATTTGTAAAGGAGTTCGTAACTCGTGTGAAGCATCCTCAACAAACTGTCTTTGTTGATTAAAAGAGTCTTCAATTTGATACATCATATCATTAAAGGTATCAATTAAATTGTCTGTTTCTTCATAATTCGTATTAAGTTCTAATTTCTTCTGAAAACCATCACGTTTAATCTGATTCATCTTATTAGACATCGTTACTAATGGTTTCGTGATTTGAGTTGAGAAGATGTAACTAATACCGCCAGTAATAATAGTAGCTAGTAACCCAAAAGCAATTGCTACCACGTATAGAGATCGTACTACATTATTGTAGCCTTCTAAGGAGTGTACGAGCACGCTATAACCTTCGAAATAACGTGTGTGAATAGGTTCGGTTAAAATGAGATATTGTACACCTTCATTGCGTTTCACTTGGATATGTTCTATCTTTGTGAAATTAATTGAAGGTTTAAAATTCATACCATTTTCATTTGAAGTTTGCATAATTTGTTTGCCATCTCGATCATAAATGATAGCTTCTTCAAAGTTCTCTAGTGACGCACTTAAGTCTAATGTAGATATATTATTAATGGATTTAGTTTGTATTAAATTTACGATATCACTTAAACTATGCTCAGCTTCATCGATTTCGCCATGTCTTAATGTATCTTTAAGAAAAAAGATAATGATTAAGCAAAACAAAATAATTGTAGTGAACATTATGAGGGTAGTTATCATCATCCATTTGTATTGTAAAGTACGTTTTTTAATCATCTAATCACATACCCTACGCCACGAACTGTTTCGATTGTCTTTTCTTTGCCAAATGGTTTTAATTTATTTCTTAAATAACGAATGTAAACATCTACTACATTTGTTTCAACTTCACTGTCATATCCCCACACATGATCGAGGATTTGCTCTCTTTGTAAAACATGATTACGGTTTGTGGCTAACAAATATAGCAAATCATATTCTGTTTTAGTAAAATCCAATTGTTGACCCTCTATAGTCACTTTAAAGGCATCAATATCTATTTTAATTCCATTTATATCAATAATATCTTTTTGTGGTTGTCGGCGTAGCACGGCACGTATACGGGCAAATAATTCTTCTATTTCGAATGGTTTGACGATGTAATCATCAGCACCATAGTCTAAGCCTGTTACCTTATCATACGTATCACTCTTTGCAGTAATAATGATAATAGGTGTACTTTGTTGTTGACGCACACGACGACATATTTCTAACCCATTAATATTAGGTAACATTAAATCTAATATAATTAAGTCGTAATTATTGCTAAGTGCTTTATCTAGACCAGCTTGGCCTTCATATTCAATATCTACACTGTAGTTATCATGAGTTAATTCTAACTCTAAGAAACGAGCTAAATTTTGTTCATCTTCAACAATTAATATATTTGTCATTGTTTAAAAACACCTCTTATTTAATATGAAAAAAGTTAGGACTATAAGTATGTATAATAGAACGTTGTTAATCCTAAATGATGAGCAAAATTATCACTCAAGATTGGCAATTTATGATTTGTTCTGACAAAACGTCTAATTTTAAAAGCCCTTTTTAAATAAAAGTAAATATAGTGATATCTAAGACTTTTTAAATTGAGTATGGGATACGTCAATCATTTCCATAAAGAGACTGAAACATAAATATAAAAAATGGAGCAGTTGGCAGTAATGGTCTGAAATGAAATTAAGACATTAATAATTTGGACTTTTGAAAACCGATAAACGATGTTTTATAAGTAGGATTCTGTCCCACTCATTAGATTTCTGTCTCGTTCCCACTCTTTTAAGCTATTTTGCATAGACTATATTTTATCACATAAAAGCTTAAAAATAAGCGTTTCATTTGAAATGATATGACAGTTTAACGAAGTATAAGGTATGAAAATTTTAAAATGCAAAATTTAATTGAGAATTTTTCGCATTTATAATTGACAATGATTCTCAGTACTGTATAATAATATTTGAAAATGATTATCAATACCGACTAAGACAATTCCCCCCACATATATTTCGTTCTTAAAGGATTGATCATTTTCAAGTTATTCCCCTTTTATATGCCCGTAAAAGACTAACGTTAAAGTTTTCAAATTAACTTTGAACGTTTTAATTAAAGCAGTGAATCTAATGCCGAGATTCACTGCTTTTTTATATGTTTATTAATATGCATTAGTTACAAATAGAAAAAAGACTGAAACATTGTGAAAATGTCTCAGCCTCGCTCGCATAAAATCTGTTAACTTGATGAAGGATACAATTGCTTTTTCAAAATTAAAGTTGAAAGTACAATACAAAATGCTCCACCAATAATTCCGGCAATTACATCAGTTGGATAGTGAACACCTAAATATACTCTAGAAATAGAAATGAGCATAATAAAGAGTGCGCAAAGTCCAATTAATACACCTTTGTAACTTCCTGACATTCGTCGATTAGCTATAAATATAGCGCTACCGAAGAATGAGGTTGAACCCATAGCATGGCCACTAGGAAAACTAAATCCTGTGATATCAATAAGACGTAATAAAGTAGGACGTTCACGGTCAAAGATATTTTTTAGCACTGGATTAATAATACTAGATAAAATCATGACAATTACAAAAAATAAAGTTTCGATTCTATATTTTTTAAGCATTAGATAGGCCACTAGCATTAATGATAAACAGACCATAGCCCATACTTCGCCGATTTTAGTAGCACCTAGTAAGATTGAAGTTGTTATAAAACTCTCTGACGAGTATATAAATTCATAAACTTCATTATCTACCCATTTGCCTAGGCGTGATTCATGGAAAAAGGCAATAATTCCAAATATTAATGTAAAAATAATAAGTAAGGTAATACGCTTTGTACGATTCATTGTGTGCGCCTCCCAAGCTTATAAAGCATCTTTTAAAATTTTATTGAATAAATCTTCTTTTGTATAACTTTCTTTGTAAGTTTCCATTTGTTTAATTATAGCGTCACGATTAGCTTCTATGTCTTTTAATTGCTCTAATAATTTAATTTGAGTTAATTGATCTTCAGGAATGAATCTTCCGTAACCTTTTGATTCGAAATTCTTAGCGTTATCAATTTGGTCACCACGTGATTGATCTAATCCTAAAGGAATTAACAACATAGGAATGCGTAAAGTTAAAAATTCATAGATTGCATTGGAACCAGCACGACTTACCACAGTATCTGTAATTGCTAATAAGTCTGTAAGTTCTTCTTTAACAAATTCATATTGGATATATCCTTTTTTATCATATGAGTTGTCTACTAAACCATGACCTGTTAAGTGAATGATTTGATAATCGTGTAATAAAGCTTCTAAATTTTCACGAATAGCTTCATTTAATTTTTTACTACCTAAGCTGCCACCCATAACTAGTAAAACTTTTTTAGAATTATCAAAACCAGTAAGTTGATAACCACGATCTTTTTGGCCTTCTTTTAAGTCTTCACGAATTGTAGCGCCCACAAAATCAGCTTTTTCCCGTGGTAAATATTTTAATGTATCTTCAAAGGTAGTATAGATTTTTTTAGCAAATTTCAACGAGATTTTATTTGCTAGTCCAGGCGTTAAATCAGATTCATGAATAATCGTAGGAATATTTAAAGAGCGTGCAGCTATTACAACTGGTACTGAAACGAACCCACCTTTAGAAAATAATATATCGGGCTTTTCACGTTTAAGCACCTTGCGTGCATCGAGTACACCTTTTAACACTTTAAAAATATCCTTTGCATTATCAAAAGATAAATATCTACGTAATTTACCGCTAGATATGGGATGGTATTTAACATTAGGTAATTGAGTTTCTATCATTTCACGTTCAATACCCTCTTTAGACCCAATATAGAACGCTTCGTGTCCTTTTTCGGTAGCAGTTGGTATTAGACTTAAGTTTACTGAAACATGTCCAACTGTACCGCCACCGGTAAATGCTATTTTAGCCATAGTTATTAACCTCTATTCTTATAAGTTTTTATAGTATGCATAGAAAGGTGCGCCTCTATCAAATGGATGATAGTCTATTTCTGCTTCGCCAACCTTTTCAAAACCAAATTTCTCAAAAAGTCCTTGAGCAGGTTTATTTAAAGCAAATGTATCAGTTAATATAACATGGATGCCATGCTCTTCAACTAAA
The DNA here is from genome assembly GCF_022690565.1 of Staphylococcus sp. acrmy. NCBI lineage: Bacteria > Bacillati > Bacillota > Bacilli > Caryophanales > Staphylococcaceae > Staphylococcus > Staphylococcus sp. acrmy. The sequence goes on from NZ_JALCVE010000003.1 coordinate 31,498, forward strand.
TTGACTGCGAAGTCGAAAAGTTGAGTGGCTGCACCTTTATAGTTTTGTGAACCAGCTAATCTATGAATGACATAAGCGCCTTCTCTATCAACTGGCCATTCTAAATCATCATACCATTCTGATTGTTGTTGGTCGACCACTATAAAACCATAAATTGTGCTTTTTTCTTCTAACACGTATAGTGTTTTAGCGTTAATATCTTCTTCAAAATGTTCAGTCACAGGATATTTATCATCCCATTGGTTATTATCAAATTCTTGCATTAATTCTTTTGCTTCTTGGACTAACGTTTCAATTTGGGAGATATCCTCCATAGTACCTAATCTAATCATTTGTTTAAATACACCTCTTTACTTTATTTAAGTTTATCTATTAATTTATCTAATACTGTATCTTCTTTGTTAGATTTTTCAACTAATAACTGTGTGAATTTCTCATTAGTTTTGGTATCAAATTTACCATTTGTTGTTAAATTGTGCTCGTTTTGGAATTGCTTAATAGCTTGTTCTAAATCTGTATCAAATTGATTAGACTCGTCGTTAGTGTGATATCCTAGCGCGTCTAAACCTATTTTTATTGATTTAATATTTTTATTACTGTCACCGACTGAATATGTTTTATCAGTTGGAATGACACTTATAGATTGATATTTAGGAGAGCTAATTTTAACATCTGGTTGGATTCCTTTGCCATGGATATAATGACCATCAGGAGTTAACCATTTCATTTGCGTATATTTTAATAATGAGCCGTCTTTAAATTCACGTGTAGTTTGTACTATACCTTTACCAAATGTTTTAGAGCCATATACTTTCGCTTTATTGTAATCTTTCATGGCTCCAGTAAAGACTTCAGAAGCACTTGCAGAACCTTCATTAACTAATATACTCACTTTCATATCTTTTGCTTCTTTTAATGAGTTGTTTGACGTCGTAATAGGTTCTGTATCATCACCTTTTTTAAGCTTAACGACTGTTTGATCTTTATCAATAAAGATATTAGCCATTTTGACAGCTTCATCTAATAGTCCACCCGGATTATTTCTTAAATCTAATACGATATCACGGACACCATCTTTGTGGGATTTGATAATAGAGGATTTTAATTCTCCGGCAGTGTTTTCTTGAAATTTATTAATTGTAAAGACGCCAACGTTATTTTTCTTTTTGTATTCAACACTTTTAACGTGAATTTTATCACGTTTAATATCGATATCTTTTTCTTGAGAACCACGCTTAATAGTAAGTGTCACTGTTGTACCTTCTTTACCTCTTACCATTTTAACGATTTGGTCTAATGGTTTATCTTTAGTAGATTTACCATTCACTTTAGTGACTACATCTTTTGGTTTAATACCAGCTTTTTCGGCAGGAGAATCTTTCATTGGACTTGTAATCATAATTTGTTTATCTTTCTTTTGCATTTCTGCGCCTATTCCTACGAAGTCACCAGACACATCTTCATTGAAACTTTTAGTTTTATCTTTCGTCATATATTCTGAATATGGATCATCTAATTCTTTAACCATACCGTTAATAGCTGCTTCTGTTAATTTATCAGAATTTTGCTTTTTATAATAATCATTGTTTAAAGTTTTATAAGCATATTCTATTTTTTTCATTTCTTTAGCTTCACTTTTAGTTAATCCACTAATTTTGTGACTAATTCCAATAGTAGCTGCGACTGTTATGCCAGCTGTGATAAGAATAGTAACTAATAATAATAATATGAATTGCCAAACTTTTAAGCGTACTTTTTTATTTGATGATGTCGTTTCTTCTGATTTAGATCTATTATTATCATTATATTCTTCAGATTTGTTACTCATAAAACCACTTCCTCTTGTAACCTCTATGTATTTATATTGAATGATGTCGAAAAGATATTACTAGTATGTCTTTATTTTAAATTAAACGCAACTTAAAAGGGATGATTTTATAGACGCAATATAAAAGCTGAGACGTTAAGGGTCTCAGCTTTTGTCTTAACTTAGAATTTTAACCATTCTTGATATTCAGCGTACAAATCATCAAAGATAGACATTGGTAATGTGATATCACTTTGCATTTCAATATAATCGGATAATTTGTTGAAGTCACTCTCATGCTTAGGAAACGATAAATCATTAAAGATTTCTTCTGCTAGTTCCCCTTTACTATCTTTGCGACTTCTTGCTGTTAAAGCAAATTGATAAAATGAATGATCTTTCATTAGCTCATTGTCACATCAACGATTTTAGTTTCACCTTTGATAACTGCTTGTGCATCATTGATATAAATAGATTCAGTTTGATCAGAATTTGTAATAATAATTGGTGAAATAACATCTTTAGCATTATTTCTAATAAATTCTAAATCAAATTTAAGAAGCGGGTCACCGACTTGAACCGTATCTCCACTATTTACTAAAATTTCAAAGCCTTCTCCATCTAATTGGACAGTGTCTAAACCAATGTGTACTAAAAGTTCTAAACCATTATCTGCCTTTAATCCAATTGCGTGTTTAGTTGGAAAGACATTATCAACTTTACCTTCTATAGGTGATACAACTTCACCTTCAGTAGGATTAATTCCAAAGCCTTCGCCCATCATTTTTTGTGCAAAAACAGGGTCGGGAATTTCTTCGATATTTACATACTCACCTGTAATTGGTGCATAAATTTCAATGTTTTTATCTACTTCTTTACCTTTTCCAAATAATTTTTTAAACATTAACTGTCACTCCTATTTTTCAAAGTATGGTATTAAATCACCGTATCCAAGTTCTTCTAGTTTTTCGTATGGAATAAATTGGATAGCTGCCGAATTGATGCAGTAGCGTAATCCGCCTTGATCCTTAGGGCCATCATTAAACACGTGGCCTAAGTGGCTGTTGGCACCTTCTGATCTGACTTCAGTTCTAACCATTCCAAATGTTTTATCCACAAGTTCAATTATTTCATCATCATCAATAGATTTTGAAAAACTTGGCCATCCGCAATCTGATTCGAATTTTTCTTCAGATGTAAAAAGTGGTTTACCTGAAATTTTATCGACATAAATGCCTTTATCAAAATGATTCCAGTATTCATTTTGAAATGGTGGTTCTGTACCATTTTCTTGCGTTACTAAATATTCCATTTCATTTAATTCATTTTTATTTTTTTTAATCATTTTGAGACCCCCAATGTGATTCGATAAATGCTTTGCGGCCTGACCCACGTTGGTATTGTTCGTAATGCATTGGATTTTTCTTATAATAGTCTTGATGATAATCTTCAGCTGGGTAAAAGTTTTTATAAGGAAGAATAGGTGTCACAACAGGTTTCTTGAACACACCTTCTTCGTTAAGTTGTTGTATCTTTAGCTCAGCAGCCTTTTTTTGATGTTCATCATGATAAAAAATGGCTGGTTCATAGCTCTCGCCTCTATCAAAGAATTGTCCACTATTGTCAGTTGGATCAAATGTTTTAAAATAGACGTCTAAAATATTTTCGAAGGACGTGATTTCTGAATTATAAGTGATTTGAACTGCCTCTCTGTGACTAGTTTGATTTGTACAAACTTGCTCATAAGTAGGATTTTCAACGTGTCCGCCACTATAACCAGACACTACACTTTCAATGCCAGGATAAGATGTGAAAGGTTTTACTAAACACCAAAAGCATCCTCCTGCGAATGTTGCGTATGCCATATAATTACCTCCTCTATCATTACTTAAATTTACGATAATATTAGCTTAATTTAAAGTAATTTACTCAGCTATGTCTCGTAACTCCCAAGTAAGTATAGATAAAAGTGTATTATTTCGCTTCTCTAACTACAACTAGACCAATAGCGCCTTGGCCAGTATGAGTAGTCACAACGGGTGTAGTTACATTAACATCATACTCATGTTTACCGAAAGCATCGTCAAATTGAGTTTTAAGCTTTTCGACAAATTCAATTACATTCGCATGGGCTACACCAATTGATTTGATTTTATGTTTGTCTATAAATTCTGAAATTTCTTTTTTCAAATATTGAATACTTGAGTTTTGTGTACGTGAATTATGAACAATTTCAAGATAGCCATCTTCAAGTGTACCAATAGGTTTGATTTTCATAATATTACCAATAAAACCTTTAGTCTTACTAATTCGTCCACCTTTAATTAGTTGATTTAATTGGCCAATCACTACAAACAGTTTAATATTTTTTTGTAATTCTTGAATTTTAGTGACAATTTCATTTGTTGAGAGATTAGTGTTTACTAATTCTACTAATCGTTGAATTTGATAACCTAAACCAAATGAGATGGATTTAGAATCGATGACTGTGACGTTGGCATCGACCATATCACTCGCTTGAAGCGCAGTTTGGTAAGTGCCACTAAGACCAGAAGCCATGTGAATACTAATAATTTCGACATCTTCTTGGCCTAATTGTTCATATAGTTCAATGAACTTGCCGATGGGCGGTTGACTTGTTTTAACATCTGCATCTTCTTCTATTCTTTGAATATAATCTTTAGATGAAATATCAATTTGGTCTACATATGATTGTCCGTCGATAGTTAAACTCAAAGGGACAACATGTATATTGTGTTGTGTTAAATAGTCTTGTGATAAATCTGATGTAGAATCAGTCACAATTATTTGTTTAGTCATAACTGCCTCCGCTTAATAATTTATTTTTATTTATTTTCTTACAAGATGTAAAAAGGTGTGTGGAATTTTATTTTTTTCATCTAATTGACCTTCTTCTGATGAAGCAATTTCCCACTCTTCAAATGTATAAGGTGGGAAGAATGTGTCACCTTGATGTTTACCTTCAACAACAGTGATATACATATCATCCACCTTATCCATCATTTCTTCAAAGAGTGTTTGTCCCCCAAATATAAAAATATGACCTTCTAACTCATAAATTTCATCAATTGAATGAATGACATCCACACCTTCTACGTTAAAAGAAGTATCGTGAGTTAAAACGACATTTCTTCTGTTAGGTAGTGGTTTACCAATTGATTCAAAAGTTCTTCTTCCCATCACTAAAGTATTACCGGTAGAAAGTTTTTTTACATGTTTTAAATCGTTTGGTAAGTGCCAAGGTAATGCGTTATTGTAACCAATCACTCGTTGTTGGTCATGTGCTACTAGAATTGATAAAGTCATGATCTTACCTCCAGGTTTTATATTTGAGTATATTTATATAATTAGTAAATTTATCATACTGCTATTGGAGCTTTAATTGATGGATGAGATTCATAATTTACTATTTCTAAATCTTCATAATTAATATCAAAAATAGATGCATCCGAATTAATCTTTAAAGTCGGTGGAGTAAAACCATCTCTAGATAGCTGTGTTTGAATAGCGTCAATATGATTTGAGTAAATATGAGCGTCGCCAAATGTGTGAATAAACTCTCCAACTTCAAGATTGCATTCTTTAGCGATAAGATGAGTTAGAAGTGCATAACTAGCAATATTGAATGGAACGCCTAGAAAAATATCAGCACTACGTTGATAGAGTTGGCAACTTAACTTACCCTCTTGAACATAAAATTGAAACATTGTGTGGCAAGGAGGTAAAGCCATAGTATCAATTTCGGTAGGGTTCCATGCCGATACAATATGTCGACGAGAATTAGGGTTTTCTTTGATTTGTTGAATCACCGTTTTAAGTTGATCAAAGTGATTACCTTCTTTATCTACCCAATCACGCCATTGCTTACCATAAACATTTCCTAAATCACCATATTTTTTCGCAAATTCATCATCATTAAGAATTTGTTGTTTAAACTTTTTCATTTCTTCTTTATAAAGCTCATTAAATGCTTCATCTTGGAGTGCTCTATGTCCAAAATTACTCATATCTGGACCTTTATAATCACTTGATTGAATATACTTTTCAAAAGCCCATTCATTCCAAATATTATTATTGTATTTAAGTAAGTACTGAATATTCGTATCACCTTTTATAAACCACAATAATTCAGTAGCGATTAGTTTAAACGATACTTTTTTAGTAGTTAACAAAGGAAAGCCTTTAGACAAATCGAATCTTAACTGATGACCGAATTTTGATATCGTACCTGTATGTGTTCTATCATCACGTTGTCTGCCAAGCTCTAAAATCTCTTCGCATAAACTATGATACGCTGAATCAAATGGATTTAGCATATTTTCATCTCCTAGAATTATTTATATTAATGTTTATTATACTAGAAAACTGATACTTATAAAATTAAATGTAGGTCAATTTCTCAATTTTAAATATGATAAAAAAACGTCTAACTATAATTTATCGATTAATTTAATAAATTATAATTAGACGTTAAGTGAGATTGGGTCACCGTATATTGGATTCCTAGAGCTCATTTTATTAATGTCTCAGTCTCATTTTAAATAAAGTTACGATTTAGCAATTTTCATCAAAAGCGTCTTTAATATCCATACAAATATCTTGGATGTCACGTCCTTCAATATGTTCACGAGGGATAAAATGTTTTAATTCTGTCCCTTTAAATAATGCATATGAAGGGCTTGAAGGTACTTGTTGAATATATTCGCGCATTGTTTGCGTTGCTTCTTTATCTTGACCAGCAAATACTGTGATTTTATTTGTCGGTTTTTTCTCATTTTGTTCAGCAACTGCCACAGCGGATGGACGTGCTAAGCCAGCTGCACAACCACATGTTGAGTTGATAACTACGAAAGTCGTATCATTATCATTTACGTTATTCATGTAATTAGATACATCTTCACTTGTTTCTAAGCTTTCAAAGCCATTGTCAGTTAGTTCTGAACGCATTTGTTGTGCTAATTCATGCATATATTGTTCATATGGATTCATAATTATTACTCTCCTATTTTGGTTAGCTTAATTGTTTTCACTAGTTTTATTTCGATTGGCTATTTGTTTCCATACAGATCCTAAAGCTTCATCCCCATTTTCAATGCGAGAGATAGCCATTTCTATCTGTAATTTCACTTCGTACGCAGGGTCATCTACGTGTGATTTTAAGGCGTTTAATTGGGCTTTGCCACCTTCATCAAAAATAAACATTGCAGCTCTCCAACGAACGATTTTTTGTGGATCATCAAGTGCCTTTTCCATTTCTGGTAATGCTTCCTTGAATCCTAAATCACTAAGACAATCTCCTGCAGTACGTCTTACGGCCGGACTTTTATCGTTTAAGCCTTCGTACAAGTATGGAAGTACGTCTTTAGTTTCAATCATTCCTAATAGGACAACTGCTTGACGTCTAAGTGGTGCCTTATCTTCTTTTAAAGCTTGTTGTAATAGCGGCGTATCATCCATAGTAGGCGTCGGAAAATCTTTCAACATACGTAAACGTGTTTTCCAATTAGTTGTTTCATTATACTCTTCTAAAGTGACGTGTTTATATTGTTGTTTAGGCACGATAATATCTTGAGATAAAGCTATATTGACTAATTCTTCAATTCTATGAGTAGGATACAAGGCAATTACTTCTTCATATACATCGTTCATAACTTGGTCAAGGTCACCATAACGCACGCCTAAATCTTGCCACTTACGTAAAAATACAATGTTGTCGCCTTCTTTTTGTGCTTTTAACATACTATCAACATACTCATCAGGTAGTTGCTTACGTTGCTCTTCAGTTGAAGAAGTCAGTTTGATTTGATAAGGAATATCTTTGAAAGTTAAAACTTCTGCTTTAATTTCTCCAAAATGATCATCTGGTTGATAAGATTCTAAAGAAGTTTCTTCCTTATTCAACGTAGATGTAATATCAGGTAATACATCTTCCCATTTAGCTTTAGGTTGTTTATCGATAGCTAAGAAGTCCATAACATAAAAAATAGATTTTACACCGTCAAGTGCTAGTAAGTCATTGATGAAATTGGGATGTTCTGTACTAGTTTCAGTGTAAGTATTAGATTTATTATCTTCTCTTTTTTCTGATAATACTATTTTCATAGTATTTGGACTTGGCGTTGGCTCGACACGTAAAATTTCCATATGCTTCCCCTTTCTAGATTGAAATATTATTCGAAAGTGGATTGGATTTTAGGTAGTAAGTCATCCCAATCTGCGTCATCATCTTTATCTACTGAGATAAAATCCATAACATAAAAAACTGACTTTACACCTTCGATTTCAAATAATCGGTTAATAAAATCAGGTTGTCCCTCTTTAGCAGAAGTAAATGTGTTAGATTTATTATCTTCTCTTTTTTCATTTAAATTAATCTTCATTGTATTATGATTAGGTGTTTCTTCGATTGATACGATTTGCATATTCAATTACCTCCTATTGAAGTTCATTTCCTAATTGTTTAATCTGTTTGCCAATTGAACATTCAGAAATACAAAAGTGATGTGCTTGTGTCTTACCTTCAGTTTTTCTAATGTGTGTTTTAAGTAAACAGTTATTGCAATAAGTATTCATTAAATCATCAATTTTATCAATTGCTTTTTGTTCGGAATGTGTAAGTATAACAGTCACTCCTTGTACACAATTTCGTTTATTATAAGCATGAAATTATTATAACTTACTTTGTATTTATTTTGAAATAATAGGAAACGGGAAAGTAATCTAGGGAGTAGGACAGAAATCTAGGGAGCGGCGACAGAAATCTAGGGAGCGGGACTGAAATCTAATGTAATTTCTAAGATTTCGTAGTCCCGCCCCGGCAAGGTTGACTAGAAATGAAGGCAGTGAGGCTCGAACGCATTTTCATCTCAGACAACTACTGCCTAATCACATAGATTAGGAGATGATAATTTTTTGCTCATCGTTCGGTTCTGCTCAAATCCTAAACACTTTTGTCTCTACCTCTCTTAGTTTTTCAATTATTATGAGACCTATTGCAACAAGATAACTTTTAATATAAAATGAATAAGTTGTTTTGCGGTTTCTAAACACCCGCACTATCAAAATTTAGGAGGACAATCATGTATAATGAAATCTTTGGAGTAGCTACATTTTTAGTTACTTTTATTTTAATGGTTATAATGTTTCGTTGTTTTGGGAAGCATGGTTTACTTGCTTGGGTAGCGATCGGTATGGTTATTGCGAATATCCAAGTAATAAAGACTGTAGATATTTTTGGTATTTCAGCTACATTAGGTAATGTAATGTTTGCTTCGATTTATTTAGCAACAGATATTTTAAATGACATCTATGGACGTAAGGTGGCTAAACGTGCAGTTTGGTTAGGATTTTCATCTACATTAGTAATGATTATCGTAATGCAAATGTCACTGCATTTTATACCAGCCCCTGAAGACATGGCGCAAAAGTCACTTTCAACTATTTTTGATCTTGTCCCTAGAATAGCACTTGGTTCTATCGTTGCTTACATTATTGGTCAACACGTGGATGTATTTATATTTTCAGCAATTAAGAAGATATTTAACTCAGATAAAACATTTATTATTAGAGCTTATGGTAGTACTATCTTAAGTTCTATTATAGATACTGCGTTATTTGTCACTATTGCATTTGTTGGTACGTTACCGGCAACAGTAGTTTTCCAAATCTTTATCACGACATATTTCCTTAAATTGTTATCAACTATATTTAATGTTCCATTTGGATATATTGCTAAATCAATGTATCGTAAAGGACATATTCATAAATTAGATGAAGGATATTAATTAGTAGTGAGGTTGTGACATCATTTACCGATGTTCGCATGCACAAAGTATTAATGTCTCAGTCTCACTTTATTATTAGAATAAATCTACTTTTCGAAAAGGTGTTATAATATGGCGAAAATTTATTTTGATGCAGCATCGAGTGGTAATCCTGGCATAAGCACTTGTGGGATAGTTATTAAGGAAGATGATATGAAACATACTTTTACTCATGAGCTAGGTATATTAGACAATCATAGCGCGGAATGGGCTGCCCTTATCCATGCGCTAGAACATGCTCGTGAATTAAACGTGACTAACGCTTTATTGTATACAGATTCTAAGTTAATTGAAGATAGCGTGAATCAAGGTTATGTGAAAAATATTCGCTTTAAGCCCTACTTTGAAAATATGGAAATTTTAGAACATAGTTTTGAATTATTGTTTGTAAAATGGGTCCCACGTGATCAAAATAAAGAAGCAAACCAATTAGCACAACAATTCTTATATAAAATAACTAAGAAATAACTTTAAACCATATACTAAATGCTCTCATCAACGTTAAACGTTTGAATGAGAGCATTTTTATGTGCATTAAATAGCTTTTATTAGAACAATTTATTCAATAATAGCTTAAAGGTTCGATGAAATATATTTACCTGAAATATATAATTCGTGTTCATTACAAATTGAAAGAATATGATTAAGTGAATGTGCATACGTCATTTCGTTATACAATTCTTCAGTATCAATTGGAACCTCTGTATAGATTTCAGCAAGTCGCTTAGAGAGTATTAAATTCTCTTTATCATTATTAATCTTTTTTTGTTGTGCCGGTGTAAGCTGGTCAAGATGTTCAAGAACATTGTCCACACTTCCGTAAGTTTGAATTAACTTAAGCGCTGTCTTTTCCCCTATTCCTTTTACACCAGGATAACCATCAGCTGAATCCCCCATAAATGCTTTAATATCGATAAGTTGAAGCGGATTTAATTCATATTCTTCAATAAATCTAGAAAGTGTATAACGGTTATAAATAGTAAATCCTTTTTTGATTAACCAAACTTCTACATTATCATTGATACATTGTAATATATCTTTATCCCCCGTGATAATATGAACTTCATTATCAGTTGAGTAAGCTTTCGCTAAAGTGCCTATCACATCATCAGCTTCATAATTAGTAACGCCAACGTTCACGAAACCAAATTGTTCTGATATTTCTTTTACATAATTAAACTGAGGAATGAGCTCATCAGGTGGTGCAGCTCGGTTTTGTTTATACATGTCATACATTTCATTTCTGAAAGTATCTTGACCCATATCCCAACATACCGCTACATGGCTTGGATTAATTTCTTTAATTGCTGTGAAAATATGACGTACGAACCCTTGAATTCCATTGGTAGGTATTCCTTCTGAATTGTACATAAATTGGTTGTGTAAGCTAGTGGCGTAAAAATGTCTGAATAGTAACGCCATGCCATCAACTAGTAGGACACGTTGTGTCATTTAATGTGCCTTCTTTCTACTTTATTAAAGCATTTAAATCTTTATTAACATCTTGTAGTTGTTGAATTAAAGAATCATCCATATCAAATGAAAGTAAATCATTGATCTGTTCTTGAATATCTTGTTCGATATCAATAAATTGTTCCTCAGCTTCTGCAGTTAATTTTGCTACAAAGTCTATTAAAGCTTGTCTGAGTTCGCCTAGTTGATTTTGTAACAACTCAAGTGTATTTTGACTAATCATTTCTTGTATTTCACGTTGTGAATTAGGATTTAGAATCTTTCTTTTAGTAAGTTGTTTTGGTAATGCTGCCATTAAAGCATTTAAATCAATTCGTAAGTATGCTGTATCACCGAAACTAGGTTTAATTTCGAAATCTGAATGTACGAGTACATGTAATTGATTTAATTTTTTAATAGTAGGTACAACTTGTTCATTTAACTGTTGGTTAAAGTATTTTTTAATTCTTTCGATTAATAAACTTTGTTCTAAATATAATCGTTGATGAATCTGATCTAAGAATGCTTTAGAAGAAATTTTCTTTTCAGCATTAAAGTCATTATTTTGAGTCATTTGACTGTTATATATACTTTTAACGTCATCTAATAATTGAAGTTTTAAACGTTTATTTAAATGATAGATTTGATCTTCAACTTCATTTGTCGTGTGCTGTTCACTAGTAAACAGTAATTGGTTAGATAAACGTTGCTTATTCTTATAAGCGTTTAATTTATTTTGGCGTTCAGTAATTTGCTCTTTATTATGATGGAATTCATTAATCATTTGATCGAATGATTGACTCATTTGTTCGAGTTGACTAATCATTTGTTGTTCTAAAATTGTTTTAGAGTCTATCTCCACAAACTGTTGGATACTTGCACGTAATTCATTGATACCGTCGTCACCGTCTTGTAACGCACGTCTGCTAGAAACACCAAATATATCTGAATTTAAATTTGCTTGATTTAACGCATCTTTAACATAGTATTTAACAGCATTTAAATCATTTTCATTCTCTGCTAAATCTACAGCATTGATAACCATTTTGAAAGCTTGATTTTCGTTCAGTTGATTCATATCTTTCATATGTTCGATAAACGCTTTATCGTTATCTGTAAATGAATGATTGAAATAACTCACATATAAAATTAAATCAGAAGAGGTTAGAATTTGTTCTGTTTCGTTTGTATGGCGTTGGTTATTTGAATGTAATCCTAATGAATCGACGATGATTTTGCCTTTTAACCATTCTATTGGTAAGTGAAGATGTACTGTTTTAACAAACGTAGCGTATTCATCTTTAGCACTCCATTTCTTAACTTCTTCTTGAGAAATAGTGTGGGTAACCCCTTGTTCTAACATTTCGTTATACATTGAGTAATGTTTTTTTACTGCATTAATAAAAGCTAGCTGATTTTTTTCTAATTTTTGTTTTAGTGCTTCAACATCACTGTTGATAAATGTTTCTAAAGAATCGTAAGAAATATTATGATATTCAATCATTTGATTTAATTCATTAAGTAATTGTTCTTTAGTTTTTAGTGTGATTTTACTATTGTCTCCATAAGATAATTCTGTAGTAGCAGCCGTTGTAGGATTAGGAGAACTTACTAAATATTGACCACCTAATAATGCGTTAATTAAACTACTTTTCCCAGCACTAAATGTTCCGAATACACCTATTTTAATCACTTTATTATCAAGGCGTTGTAACGTTTCTTCTATATCGCTTTTTGTTCTTTCGAAAAGTGGAACAGGTTTAACTAACTCTAACGCTGCTCGAATATCTACTTCTTGTTTTGAACTTGCACTTTGAGTATTAGCGGATGTATCATCTGCGTAATTATTATTTAGAGCATTTTCGCTTAAATCATAATTTGCTTCAGTTCTACCGATTAATTTATCTAGTGAATCTTCCATATGAATGTAATAATGTTGATAATTTTGAGTGGTTAATGATTCTCTTAAATTCTTAATTTCGATAAAACGTTCATACACTTGCAAATCTTCATTTTCAGTTGTAGACAGTTCATTTGCTTGTGTATTATTTATCGCTTTTTCGAATAATGGGTTAGATTGTTTTTCAACATAGTTACTAATCGCTTTTAATACGTCATCGCTAAAAGTTAAGACATAAGTATTGCTTATATTAGTTTGCGGTTGATATATATTTGAAATTAAGTCACTACTGATTTCATAGTGTTGATTTAAAATTTCATTATTAACCTTCGTGTTATTAATAAAACGTGTCAGGAATGACATATCTTCTCTTAAAGGTTGACGTACTTGTTGATTGACTTTATCTTGTAATTTCTCGGTTACTATTTTTAGACGATTTTGTTGTTCTTCTTCTTTTTTCTTTTTCTTGTTAAATAACCCGCCTACTTTAAATTCAGACGACATACTTTCTAAATATGAACGAATATCCTCTCGCATATCATGCGTCATAATATAAGCATTTTCTAAGATGTCTTTACGTTTTTGTTTTAAAAAGCTAAATAATTGATCAGGATTATTTAATAATTGAGCTTCTTCACTAATTGCTTGATTCTGATTAAATTGCGCATAGGCCTGTTCAAATTCATCTTCATTTATATTTAATTGATCTAGTATATCTTGGAGTTCGTTTTGAATATATCCTAATTGAGCTTCAGTAATAAATTTTACAGTACGGTTAACATAGTCTTCTATAGACTCACGATGGTGATCTTTTTCCACTAAATAGTCCGATAATTGTTGGAGTTCATTTTCAGGATGGTCAAATTTAGAGACATAAAAAATTCTTGTTAAATCAATACCCCAGTCATTAATGGATTGATTGACACTTTCTTTAAAAGTTTGGAAAGTAATTTCATCTTCATTATGTTTATCAATTTGATTAATAACAAAAATGACTGGAATACCAATATCATTCATACGTTTCATAAATTGGAAATTCAGCGCAGATTGTACATGGTTGTAATCTACCGTATAAAACAAAATGTTACTCGTATACATGAATTGTTCAGTTGTTGTTTGATGCGTAGCAACATTAGAGTCAATACCTGGCGTATCTTGTAACGTAAAACCATTATGAAATTTAGCAGATGGGAATTTAATTTCGACAGATTCAACATCCACGTTTAAACGATTCATCTGCTTCACTTCGTCATAGGTTTTTAATTTTGTATATTGTTGATTTTCTAAATTAGCAATAATCCCTTTATCATCTGATACAGAGACTATGGCTGTATTACTCGTGGTAGGTACCGGAGAACTAGGTAGTATATCTTGTTCGAGTAATAAATTTATAAGTGTTGATTTACCAGCTGAAAAGTGACCAACAAGTGAAACGGTATATTGATTTAAATATACTTTTTTAATCACTTGATTGATTGTATGTATTAAAGCAGTGTTATTGGATTTTTCTACTTCTTTTTTTAATTTATATAAAATATCTAATTGTTCATGATTTGCCATACTTCTATCCCCTTTATCCAATCATTCTAAATATAATGAAAATTAACCAGTGCATATCTTCATGATTGCAATTTTTCAGGCTAATTAATTATGCAATAATTGACTAAAATAAAAAACTTCACCTCGAGTCTGCTTTTCACTTTAGTCATTATTATTGTAAAAGAATTAAAACACTATCTAATTTTAATTGAAAGATTATTAATTCTTATATAGTTAGAATGGTAAAATCAAAGCCTTCACCCTTGTTTGATTTCATTGATTAAATTTTATCATATTGGGGGGATGAAACAAATATATAGATTACTAGTTAAACCAAGCCGGTTTGTCACCATCAGTATTAGGTTTATTGACACCGATATTTTGTTTTGAATATAGTTCAGGATTTTTAGCAATTCGAACAGCCAAGCTGGCAACACTACGTCTTGAAACTTCTGTCCCTTTAAATTCTGAGTTTTTATCTGTTACTTCGTAATCAGTTTCGTTTTTGAAAGTTAACCAAGCTGGACGAATGATAGTGTGATCTATGTTAGAATCTTCGATAATATCACTCGCTTTACGATATTTAACTAACTTATCGCCAAATTGTTCTTTATTAAATTCGTTAAACTTCGGTGGTAATTCATCATAAATACCTGGAGCAGCAATAAATATTAAGCGTTGGACATTTTTGCTATTCATAGCGTCTATAATTGCTTTAGCTTCGATATCCAATGAACCTGATAAGCTAGCAAAAACAATATCCACGTTATCTAATGCTTGTTCTAAATCTTCAACATTTTTAGCATCACCTTCATAAACAGTTATTCTATTTGAAGCATAGTCTGGTAGACGATGTGCATTTCTTAGAAATAAATCAACATTAAAATTAGAATCTTCTAGAAATATTTTAGTAGCCTCCATTGAGACTTTTCCGTTAGCACCAATAATTAAAATAGTTTGCATATTTTTCTCTCCCAACTAAGATGTGATATTGAGTTATGTTATATATAATGAAACACTCTTAATACTACTTTACATCAGTAATATTAAGAGTGCTAATAAATTGTTTAAATTAATTAAATATTATCTAATTAGTTAAGAAAAATTTACAAATTTAATAAAAAATATACTCAATATTTATTGTTATTAATCATGTGGTATTATATTTATTATTTGTTGAATCTTTCGCCCCAATATTGATAATAAGTACATTCAATATAACCATTAAATAGTTTACGTCGTTTAGTGGCTTTT
Organism: Staphylococcus sp. acrmy; assembly: GCF_022690565.1. Taxonomy (NCBI): domain Bacteria; kingdom Bacillati; phylum Bacillota; class Bacilli; order Caryophanales; family Staphylococcaceae; genus Staphylococcus; species Staphylococcus sp. acrmy. The sequence goes on from NZ_JALCVE010000003.1 coordinate 47,294, forward strand.
TTATTAACTAAATACTCAAATTCTTTGTTACTTGTCAGAATATAAGTTGAAAGATAAGGATGATCTTTCATTAATTTACCAATATAACGATACATTTCTTCAACTTCTTCTCTATCACCAATACGTTCACCATATGGCGGGTTGCCTACAAGCGCCATAGGTTCTTCGCTATCAATAGTAAGTGTATTAACATCTTTAACACTAAATTGAATAATATCACCTAGACCGACTTCTTCAGCGTTACGTTTGGCAATGTCTATCATTTCAGGGTCAATATCTGAAGCATATACTTGTACGGGCTTATCATAATCAGCCTGTTTGTCAGCTTCGTCACGCATTTCATCATAAATATTTGGAGGCATAACATTCCATTCTTCTGATACAAAGTCTCGATTGAATCCTGGAGCGATATTTTGAGCAATAAGACATGCTTCAATCGCGATTGTCCCAGAACCACAGAAAGGATCGATAAATGGCGTATCACCTTTCCAGTTTGCTAAGCGAACTAGACTAGCAGCTAGTGTTTCTTTAATAGGTGCCTCACCTTGCGCTAAACGATAACCTCGTCTGTTTAAGCCAGAACCTGAAGTATCAATAGTTAATAGAACATTATCTTTTAATATAGAGACTTCTACAGGATATTTTGCGCCACTTTCATTTAACCAACCTTTTTCGTTATAAGCATGTTTTAAACGTTCAACAATCGCTTTTTTAGTAATCGCTTGGCAGTCAGGCACGCTATAAAGCGTAGATTTAACACTACGTCCTTGAACAGGAAACTGCCCTTCTTTATCTATAATGTTTTCCCAAGGCAATGCTTTTGTTTGTTCGAAAAGCTCATCAAATGTTTTTGCCTCAAAACGACCTACAACAATTTTAATTCGGTCAGCTGTACGCAACCATAGATTACACTTTACAATTGCTTTAGCATCACCTTCAAAAAAAATACGACCATTTTCAACTTGTGTTTCATAACCAAGTTCTTGTACTTCTTTAGCGACAATCGCTTCTAAACCCATCGGACATACCGCAAGTAATTGAAACATCCACTTATCTCCTTTATTTATATGATTAATTTTTATGTTAACAGAATTTGATTTAGTTATGTATATTTACAAAAAATAAAAGCTCTCCCGTTAAATGGAGAGCTAAACTAGTCATGATATTTCTGTAAGCCATGTTCTGTACCATTGTACTCATAACGTACACTAGTTGTACTGGTACTCAGGTGGTAACCATCTGTCTACAAATCTTTATTAAATGAATAAAGACGTCTCGTTTATACGTTGAATTCCGCTAAACAAGTGCTCCTACCTAATTTGGATTGCTCACTCGAGGGGTTTACCGCGTTCCACCCTTTATATTTCTATAAAGGCTACGTCACTGTGGCACTTTCAAACTATTCTAACCATATCCTAAGACGTAGGTTATTTCGTTGCCGTCAAATTAATGCCTTGATTTATTGTTTCATCAAGCACGAACACTACAGTCATCTCAGACTGTGTGAGCATGGACTTTCCTCTATATTTCTATAGCGATTACCCAAAATATCACTTTTGCGATTATAACACAGTTTTAAATACTATAACAGATAATTTCTAGGCAATATATTTAATAAGGTGAATTAACTACCATTTTAAATATAGCCTTGTTATGAATCAACGAACCCAATCTAATATTATTTACCAAAAACAGCTTTTTCAAGATTAGAAATTCTTTTTAAAATATCTACATTGTTCGATGAACTCGTATTATTTGAAGAGAAAGATTTGTTATCAGAAGGTCTTGATGTTGCAACTCTTAATCTTAACTCTTCAACTTCTTTTTTTAATTTGTTATTTTCTTCAGATAATTTTACAACTTCATTATTCATATCAGCCATTTTTTGATAATCAGTAATAATATCATCTAAAAAAGCATCCACTTCTTCACGACGATAGCCACGGGCCATTGTTTTCTCGAAATCTTTTTCATAGATATCTTTTGCTGAAAGTTTTAAAGAAACATCTGCCATTTTTTCCACCTCATTCGAAACTTTGATATTGTTCCCACTGTAAGTCATTTATAAATTCAGTGAGTTCATCAAACGCCACAATATCACAAGTATAGTTTGTTTTTTTCATAAAATCAACTAACATCCTTTTGAAGAATTTAGGGCTTCCTTCTTGTTCTTCGTCATAAATTAGTAATGACATATCAGAATGGTCTAACATAAATTGATCAGTTTGTTTAAATTGGTGCGGTCCTTCATATTCAGTATGATGTACACTTTCTAAAAAATCAGCTTCTTGAGCTATTTTATTATATTTAGCTTGGTTTTGTTCGTTCCATTTTGAAGTATGCCCATAAAATGGAGTAATTATGCCTAATTTTAAATCGGGATAAGATTCACGAAGTTCAATGACTACTTCAGCGGTCCAAAGCTCAATACCTATTTGACCTTGAATTAGCACCCATTCTAACCCTTCATCTAAATACTGTTCTAATTTATGTTTGATAAAAGCTTTTAGATAAGTTACTTCTGGTATATCTTCTTTGAAAATATTCAATTCAAAAGATTTGTACCCAGTTACATACACCGTTTTCAAATTAAGAACCTCACTCTTCCTTACTACTTTGAAGTATATAATTTAAATCATAATTAACAGCTTTTAATTTTTCAGTAAATAGCTTTCTACTTGTTCTTTGAAAATGACAATCCACCGATAATTCTTTAATGGAGTTGATTAATAAATCAAATTTTTTACTATTCATATAAGGTAAATTAATAATCTCATCCTTATATTCAGTTAAATCTTGTAATTTTTTATCAATATGTTGGGCGTAGGGATACACTGTTTCATAAAAATCAAAGTCTTGATTTGTAACTTTTACTTCATTATAGCGTCTTTCTATGGTGTAAAGTTCAAGTAACATCTCATTAATAAGTTCATACATAAAGACGCCTCCTACTTCACTATAATTTATCATAATTAAAAGGAAGCGTCATGTAGTTGTACTATCTTAAATTAAAGGAAATATTGTTTTAACGGGTAAAGCACGTTAAAATAAAGAAAGTTAATAATGAAAATAATCGTCTAGGACTTTTTAAATTATTTTTGTTATTGTCTAATAATGGTTTGGTTGCCCTACTTACAGTAATAAAGGTTTACAGTGTAGGACTAGGAATAAGTAAGTAGAAAGGAATACTTAATTATTTAATGATATAATGGTTGAGTTTCGTTCTACTATAGTTAACCAAACTAGTGTGGTGAATACAGTGAATTATCCTAATGGGAAACCTTTCAAGGGAAATACGACTAAGGCCGGAAGAAATTCTTCTTCTAACTCTAGTAAGATAGAGTATGGTAGTCGAGGTATGTCTCTTGAAAAAGATATTGAACTATCAAACGATTTTTACTTAAAACATGGCAAAGCGGTGATTCATAAAAAACCTACGCCAGTACAAATTGTTAATGTTCATTATCCCAAACGAAGTAAGGCTGTTATAAATGAAGCCTATTTTCGTACACCTTCAACGACTGACTACAATGGCGTTTATCAAGGCCATTATATTGATTTTGAAGCAAAAGAAACGAAGAACAAAACTTCTTTTCCTTTGAATAATATTCATGATCATCAGGTTGAACATATGAAAAACGCTTATTTTCAAAAAGGTATTGTGTTTCTATTAATAAGATTCAAAACGCTTGATGAAATATATTTATTACCCTTTTCAAGATTTCAAAAATTTTGGGATAGATATAAAAATGAAATAAAAAAATCAATAACAGTTGAAGAAATAAGAAAAAATAGTTACTATATTCCTTATCAATATCAACCAAGATTAGATTACCTCAAAGTTGTTGATAAGTTGATATTAGATGAAAGTGAGGACCGCGTATGACGGAGAATAAAGGATCTTCTCAGCCGAAAAACGGTAAAAATGGGAAATCCAAAGCAAAAAAGAATAAGAGTGTTAAAAGAACGATTATTAAAATAATAGGCTTTTTATTAATTGCTTTTATCGTATTAGCTCTACTAGGTATTTTGTTATTTGCGTATTATGCTTGGAAAGCTCCAGCATTTACTGAATCTAAATTACAAGACCCTAAACCGGCGGAAATTTATGACAAAAACGGTGATTTGGTTAAAAAATTAGATAACGGCGCAAGAAGAGAACATGTTGATTTGAAAGAAGTACCTAAAGACATGAGAAATGCTGTATTAGCAACTGAGGATAATCGTTTCTATGACCACGGTGCATTAGACTATAAACGTTTGTTCGGCGCAGTTGGTAAGAACTTGACAGGTGGTTTTGGTTCACAGGGTGCTTCAACTTTAACTCAACAAGTAGTTAAACGTGCTTTCCTTAGTGAAGAAAAATCAATCGGTCGTAAAGCTCAAGAAGCATACCTATCTTATCGTTTAGAGCAAGAGTACAGTAAGGATGAAATCTTCCAAATGTACTTAAATAAAATTTATTACTCTGACGGTGTGTATGGTGTTAAAGCTGCAGCTAAATATTACTTCGACAAAGATTTAAAAGATTTAAATTTAGCTGAAAAAGCATACTTAGCTGGACTACCACAAGTTCCAAACCTTTATAATATTTACGATAATCCTAAACAAGCTGAAAGTCGTAAAGATACAGTATTATACTTAATGCACTATCACCACAGAATTACTGATAAAGAATGGAAAGATGCTAAAAAAATCTCATTAGAAGATAATTTAGTAAAACGTAGTACTAAAGAACGTCAAATTGGTACAAATAATGAAGATTCTGAATACGACTCATATGTTAACTTTGTTAAATCTGAGTTAATGAATAATAAACACTTTAAAAACAAAAATTTAAGTGATTTATTACAAAGTGGTATTAAAATCTACACTAACATGGACAAAGACGTTCAAAAAACATTACAAGATCGTATTAATAATGGTAACTACTACAAAAATGATGACCAACGAGTTGGATCAACAATTCTTGATAGTAAAACTAGTGGCCTTGTAGCAATTTCAGGTGGCCGTAACTTTAAAGATGTTGTTGATAATAATGCTGCAACAGACGCACATCTAACAGGTTCATCATTAAAACCATTCTTAGCATATGGTCCAGCCATTGAAAATATGCAATGGGCTACAAACCATTCTATTCAAGACGAATCAAGTTATTCTATTGCTGGCGGTACGTTCCAAAACTATGATACTAAAGGTCATGGTGACGTTACAGCGTATGATGCTTTAAGACAAAGTTTCAATATTCCAGCATTAAAAACTTGGCAAAGCGTTAACTCTAACGCTGGTAAAGATGCAGTTAAAGACTTTGCATCAAATGTTGGCCTAGATTATCAAAGTGATCTTGGTCCTGCAGATGTATTAGGTGGTGGCGCATCTGAGTTCTCACCTACTCAATTAGCTTCAGCTTTCGCTTCAATTGCGAATGGTGGTACTTATAATAATGCCCACTCTATTCAAAAAGTCGTAACTGCTGATGATGACACTATCGAATTTGACCATACGAGTCATAAAGCTATGAAAGACTACACGTCTTACATGTTAGCTGAAATGTTAACTGGTACATTTAAAGCTTATGGTTCTGCATACGGTCATGGCGTATCTGGTGTTACAATGGGTGCTAAAACTGGTACTAGTACTTATGGTACTGAAGTTAACCAACAATATAACTTACCAGATAACGCAGCTAAAGATGTTTGGATTAACGGTTTCACTCCTAAATATACTATGTCAATATGGATGGGATTCAGTGAAATTAAAGAAGGCGGAACAAACTCATTCTTAGGACATTCAGAACAAGAATATCCACAATATTTATATGAGGATGTAATGTCTGATATCACTTCAAGTAGTGATGGTGACTTCAAAAAACCAGATTCAGTTAATGGTTCTGATGCAGATGACTTATCTGTAAGTGGTCACCCTGATGATAATACAACTAACCGCAAAGTGTATGGTAGTAATGGATCTAGCGATAGCGGAGATTCTAGCAGTTCAAGCTCATCAAGCAGCTCAAGCAGTTCAAGTAGTTCAAGCAATTCAGGTAACTCAAACAGTTCATCTAACGGCTCTACTTCAACTACAAATAACAACTCTACTAACTCTACTACACAAAGCAGTAACAGTGTAGGCGGTACATTATCTAACATTTTCCATTTGAATAGTATATTTGATGTAAAAAAATCATCATAATATAGCATAACTATAGGAGCTTAAGCATTGCGCTTAGACTCCTTTTTTGATGAAAATAATTATATAAACGAAAAAGCTTTTTACAATAATTTCACGACATGGTTAAACCTATTGGTCTTAAAACATGTTGTTATTGTAAAAAGCTTTCTTTTTAATTGCGACGTTTTTTTCTAATTTGGTATGAAGCATTCATTTTAATTAGTTCATTTTTCAATGTTTTCATCTGACTGTATCCCATAAAGTGATATTTTCTAGCTAACATGTAGTTGTATCGTTCTTCAAAATTCATAGGAACGACCGGGTATTCGTCCAAATCTTCAAAATTAATATATTCAATTTCATTAATTTGTTTAAAGAATTGAATAATAAGTTCAAAGTATTTATCAATTATAGGTTTAGCTTCAGGACTTTTTAAAGCTCTTTGACTAGAAAATACATCAAGCTGTGCTTCAATATCTTCAAATTCTTGTTTATTAATCATCTTATCAAGCTTCCTTTAGTTATGCTTTCATACGCTTTTGCCCTTCTCTACAATCTTCAAGTAAAGGGCAAATATCACATTTAGGCTTACGAGCAATACAGTGATAACGACCGAAAAAGATAAGCTGATGGTGGCTTTTACTCCAACGTTCACGCGGAATAATATCACATAAACGATCTTCAACTTGAGTGACATTATCTTTCCAACGATTAATACCTAACCTTTTGGATACACGTTCAACATGGGTATCTACTGCTAATGATGGTTCATCAAACGCCACGCTCATCACTACATTTGCTGTTTTACGCCCAACTCCTGCAAGACTTTCAAGTTCTTTATGCGTTTGAGGTATATGCCCATCAAATTTATCCAAAAGAGAGCGACAAAGTTTTTGTATATTTTTAGATTTATTACGATATAAACCTATAGAGCGTATATCTTCTTGCAATTCTTCAATATCTACATTTAGATAATCTTCAGGCGTTTTATATTTCTTGAAAAGTGAGCGAGTAACCTTATTCACCAAGTTATCGGTACATTGAGCAGAGAGTAGCACAGCAATTGTTAATTCAAAAGCATTATCATGTTTTAATTCACATTGCGCATCAGGAAACATATCGGCAATTACATCAATCATTTCGAGTGCCTTTTTCTTACTTATCATCTAAGTTCTCTCCATTTAACCAGTCAAATTTAGGGACGTGTGTAACTGTATGTTTCATTTTGGGTTGATTGAATTTTTCCCTTATTTTTTTGGATTCTTCAGTTGTCGTTACATTGTTTTTCTTCCAGTTTAATAATATACGGTCCACGTATTTAAAGCTAAGTTTATCATGACTATAAGCTTCATCTAATGCTGCACGTATTAAAGAAAAATCGTGTTGGTCGACATCTATCCATTGATTCAAAGTTTCAATTTCATATGGTGATAAAGGTCTAGCAAATAATTGTTCAATATACTGGAATAAGTCTTTGAAATTTTGTTGAGAAGTTGATTGCTTATTATCTGTTTCTTCTTGAATTAATATTTTATTTAATTTGTCATAAAAGCTATCTAAATTCATGTATTCTGTAAATTTGCCTTCTTCATCCTTTTTTACTTGAAGTTGTAATAAATCTCGTTGTATTAAATGTTGGATGACAGAAGTTACTTCACGGGGTTCCATGTTAGAACCTCTTTTTAAAAATTCAATAGACGGTTGTTTATTTGAAGTTTCAGAGGCATATATTAGTTTAATTAAGATGACTAAATCTTTCTCGGACAGTCCTAATTCATCGTAATGGTCAAATAATTCTCGTCTAACCACTACCGGACGAGTTTTAAGTTGCAATTTATCCAAGATATTACCCCCTTTTTTAATAAATATCTACTAACAATTTAAAAGTAATCATTAACGTTTGTTGAATGACTTACTCCTAAATGAATAAGCCTAGAACATTTCAAGATAAATGTCCCAGGCTCAATATTATATAAATCTTATGGATATAAACGATTTAATAAACGTGGGAATGGAGATGTTTCTCTTACATGGTCAACACCTGAAATCCAAGCTACAGTACGTTCTAAACCTAATCCAAATCCACTATGAGGTACACTACCGTAACGACGTAAATCTAAATAGTAATTATAGCTTTCAGGGTCTAAATGATGTTCATCAATACGTTGTTCTAGTAATTCTAAATCGTTTATACGTTCAGAACCACCGATGATTTCACCATAACCTTCTGGTGCTATTAAATCTGCACACAATACTGTATCTTCATTTTCAGGATTTGGTTGCATATAAAATGGTTTAATTTTAGTTGGATAATTTGTGATAAATACTGGTAAATCATAATGATTTGCAATAGCTGTTTCATGAGGCGCACCGAAATCTTCGCCCCATTCAATATCATCAAACCCTTCTTCTTTTAAGAATTTGACCGCATCATCATAAGAAATTCTTGGGAATGGTGTTGCTACTTTTTCTAATTTACTAGTATCTCTATCTAACGCTTTTAACTCTAATTTACAGTTTTTTAAAATTGATTGAACAACGTGTGCGACATATTGTTCTTGAACTTCTAAGCTTTCAGCGTGATTCGTAAACGCCATTTCAGGTTCAATCATCCAGAATTCAATTAAATGACGTCGTGTTTTAGATTTTTCTGCTCTAAAAGTTGGACCAAATGAGAACACACGGCCATGTGCCATAGCAGCAGCTTCCATGTATAATTGACCACTTTGTGATAAGAATGCATTTTCATCAAAATATTTTGTATGGAAAAGCTCACTTGTACCCTCTGGTGCACTTGCAGTTAAGATCGGAGGATCTATTTTTGTAAATCCATTGTCATTAAAGAATTCATATGTTGCTCTAATGATTTCATTTCTAATTTTCATAACTGCATGTTGTTTCTTAGAACGTAACCATAAATGACGGTGGTCCATTAAGAATTCAGTACCATGATTTTTTGGAGTAATCGGGTAATCGTGTGCTTCATGGATAACCTCTATAGATTTAACTTGCATTTCATAACCTAAATCTGAACGATTATCTTCTGTAATAACCCCACTCACGTATAATGAAGATTCTTGAGTAATCTCTTTAGCTAATTGGAAAGTTTCTTCATCAACTTCAGACTTAACTACTACTCCTTGCATGAAACCATTGCCATCACGTAATTGTAAGAAGGCAATTTTACCACTAGAACGTTTATTAGTTAACCAAGCGCCAATTGTCACTTCTTGGTTAAGATATTGTTTTGCTTGTTTAATCGTTGTTTTCATAACCAATCTCCTAATTGAAATTTCTTTATATTCAATACCTATTTATTTTAACAAAATAGATAGTGAAGTTCTAGCACATGAGCGTATTGAATACGTATTATCACTCAAATGCTAGCCGTTTTTATTGATATCTTGTTGTATTTTTTGAAGTAACTTACTAAATTGTTTAATATCGCCCTTTTTTTGGCTATAATTTTCAAGAGTTTGAGCGAAAAAGTTCTTATAATTACTATTTACAAGTCGATCATCGAAAGAGACGATTAATCCCTTATCATTTTCATTACGTATTAAGCGGCCTAAACCTTGTCTAAAACGTGTCACGGCATCAGGTAATACATAATCTTTAAATGTAGATTCAAATTCAGAATTCATTAACCAGTGTTTTGTATTGTATTTATTCATAAATGGTAATTTCGCAATCATAACACACTTAATGCCTTTAGCTTGATAATCAAAACCTTCAAAGAACGTAGAAGTACCAAGTAATATTGATTTTTCAAAGTTATTAAATTGTTGGACAATCTTATAGTTCTGATTTTGTTGTTGTGTTAAGACAACGTAATCCTCAAATGCAGGTAACTCATTTAATAATTCTTGAACCATAAGCATCATACGATAACTTGTGAAAAGTACTAAGCACTTAGATTCAGTTATAGTGATATATTCTTGAAGATAGTCTACTATAGACGCAACGTAATCATCGATATTCTTAAAGTTATATGATGCCACATCACTTGGTATATAAACATTCGTATTGTTGTGTTTGGAAAGTGGTGACTGAACTTGGTACGTGTTAAAGTGAATATCTTCGTTAAACCAATTTTTAAAGGCATCGAAAGAACGATTGAAAGTTAAAGTACCAGAAATAAAAGTTAAAGAATTAAACTTGTCTAAAACTCTAGTCGTTAACACATCTTTCACGTCATAATCTTTGACGATTAATCGTATTGTAGATTTCTGAGCTAGATTTTTAATAGATAGATAAGCAGTATGCTGAGCTTTTAAGCTTTGTTCAATATTTCTATAGTTATCATTGATGTATAATAACTGCTTACGTATCGTTTTTATTGTTTTGTGGTTCATACCATTGAAAAATTCTAGTGTCTTATTGATTTTATCTACGATCGCATGTAAATCGTGAAGTATTTGAGTTGTATCAAATTCGAACACATAATGATAGCGATGACTATCATCATCATGGACATCAGAATCTTTAATAATAGTATATAAATTATTGAATAGTCGTTCATTCAATTCATGAATTTCATTGATATTTGTTTTTAGACCAAATACATCTATTGGCGCTATATCTAGACGTTCTAAAATACGACGTTGTTCTAATGTATCAATAGCATGTAAAAGTCGTTCATTTTCATTTTTACCGATTAAGCCTAATTGGTATTTTAAATCTGAATAATTGAGTTCATTGGTCACTTGATTTAATGCATAGTCAGGTAAACGATGCGCTTCGTCAATAATACAATCATCAAATAATTGATAAATTGAATTTTCATAATCAGAATGTATTAAATGAGCATGATTCGTAATTCCAATTTGAATGTTATGGGCATTACGTTTTATATAATTATAGTAATGTATATCATGTCTTACAGGCACATACGTTTCAACTTTTTGGTCAAAATACATTTTTTGACCACCCTTTAGATTTAAATCTTGTATGTCGCCGGTAGTAGTCTCGGTAATCCAAATAAGTAACTGCATTTTTAAAATGTTAACCTCATAATTAGAAGTCTCATCTTTTAGTATTTGGCTAATTAAACCGAGTGATATATATTCATTTTTACTTTTAATTAAAGCAGCATTAATTTTAAAATTTAACGCTTGATTCAAACTAGGTATGTCTTTTTGTAATAATTGATTTTGCAATAATTTAGTATTTGTAGAGATCATTACATGACGCCCTGTTTCAATGTTATACATCAAAGCGGCAATTAAATAAGCAAGAGACTTTCCACTTCCTAGTGGTGCTTCAATCATAGCTTTATCATTATGCATCAATTGCTCTAAAATAATCTCAGACAAATAAAGTTGTTGAGGACGGTATGTAAGATTCAACGCCTCTGTGACACTTGAGTATAGTTGTTTTAATGAACCGTTAAACTTAGTTTGAGGGGCTTTTAAATCAACTTGTTTTTTATAAATAATTTGCTCAAATTGTCCAAACTTATCATCTAAACTAGATTGATTGTGATGTCTCACCATTTCAAACAAGATATTAAATAAATCGTACTTAAGATTCTTACTTAAATAATATAGTTGCTTCAAGGTATCCAATGGTAGTTGTTCAAACTTTTTAAAAGCATTGATCATTAAATAAGCAGTAGTTGTAGCATCTTCATCAGCCCTATGTGCATTTACTAATGGGACATTATGCGCTTCCGCTAATTCGCTAAGTTGGTAACTTTTATCTGTTGGAAATGCGATTTTAAAGAGCTCTAATGTATCAAGAACCTTTTTAGGTTGAAAAGTAATGTTATTTTGTTTAAAAGCTTTTTTTAAAAAATTCAAATCAAAATCTACATTATGTGCCACAAATATACAATCTTTAAGTTGATTATAAATTTCGTTCGCTACTTCATGAAAATAAGGCGCTTGTTCTAACATTGTTTCTTCAATTGAAGTTAGAGCTTGGATAAATGGCGGGATTTCTAAATCGGTACGAATCATTGAGTGATATGTCCCAGATATTTTATTATCTCGTACAAACGTAATACCAATTTGTATAATTTCATCGTAATCCAGTTGGTTTCCGGTCGTTTCTAAATCCACTACCGCAAAACTAGTATTTGCCATAATAAACTCTCCTTATCTTCATGTGTTTCTATTTAGATTTCGATATCGGCACTAATAAGGCGTCTTATCTGATTATTTTCATCTTTAACCATTAAGAAACCATCTTTATCAATATCAATCGCTTCACCGACGAATTGTTTTTTATTCTCAGTGAACTTCAATTTTCGCTGCCAAATATTTGAAGCTTCAATATACTCATCTCTAATTGATTCAAATGGTTGGTTTAAAAATTGATTGTAACGTTTTTCAATGGCTGAAATAAGTACTTTTAAAAAATCGTAACGGTTTATTTTTTCATCACTATGCATTCGGATGCTTGTCGCTCTATGTTGAATATCTTCTGAAAAATCTTCCGCTAAATGATTTAAGTTGATTCCAGTCCCACATATAATGGCTTCAATTGAATCATAATTTGCCACCATTTCTGTTAAAAATCCACACACTTTTTTATCATTAATATAGATATCATTAGGCCATTTAATTGCTACTTTATCTTTAGAAAATTGTTGAATCGCTTCTTTAATACCTAATGCAATGAATAGATTAAATTTTGGAATCATAGAGAACGGTATATGAGGTCTTAGTACTAATGACATCCATAGCCCTTTTCCTTTAGACGATGCCCAATTACGATTGAAGCGGCCACGTCCTTTAGTTTGTTCATCGCTTAAGATAATCATAGTATCATTATTTCCAACTAACGCTTGCTTAGCAATTGTTTGAGTAGACTCTACAGTATCATAAACGTTGATAGATGTAACAAGCTGATTATCGCTTAAAATATGTGACACAATCCCACTATACCATTGGTCAGCCAATTGATTTAATTGATGTCCCTTATGATTAATAGAATCTATTTGGCAACCGTCCGCTTTTAATTGGTCTATCACCTTTTTAACAGCAGCTCTCGAGATATGTAATTCATCTGCAATATCTTGTCCTGAAATATATTCTGATTGATGCGTATAAAGTATTTTAATAACATCTTGGCTATATTTTGACATTGTCCTTCACCCATTCCAAAATTTCTTTTTTCACATTTTGAATTTTGTTAGTTATAATAGCACACTCAATTTCGCGAAGTACTTCCTTTATCCAAGGCCCACTCTTTTTATGAAAATAATTTAATAAATCTCCACCATTTATATTCATTTCTTTACGTTCTTGTATAGGAAGTTGCTGTGCTACTTCATTAATTGATTGTGCATTAACGATAAGTGGTGAGGATATGGCTAAATTATTCAGTGTTAATAATGATTGAATTGAAAATATCTCTAAAATGTTTTGTTCGCCATAATCATACACAAAAATTCTAAAAGCGTCCTTACTATTAACGTTTGGTAGTTCTAAGATAATCTTTTTATATAACTGAATCATACTTTTTTCTTTGTTACTAAGTTTGAGTATTGCCAAAGAACGTTCAGATTGACTTTTTGCCATAAGAATTGCTAACCAAATTTCAAAAGATACAGGCACTGTGATAGTAGTTTCTGACATATCTAATTCTTTGAAAAATGGAACATAGTTAAATAAACCTAAGTTTAGAGAATTATGATAACTTTGACTCACGTTTTTACCTTTAATTAACTTTTTAAATTCAACTATAATCCGTTCAATTGAAAGATGTTCAATATCTGCAATTTGACCTTGCATTGCAGAATAAGTAGCCTCATCTAATGAAAATCCGAGTTGAGCTTGAAAACGTAAACCTCTAACAATACGCAAAGCATCTTCACTGAAACGTTCTTGAGCATTACCAACAGTACGTATGACTTGTTGATTAATATCTCTTTGACCATCAAAATAATCGTAAACGTTATAGTTTTTATCCATAGCTATTGCATTAATCGTAAAGTCCCGTCGTTGTAAATCTTCTTTCAAGTCCCGAACAAAATAAACCTCGCTTGGTCTACGATGATCTAAATATTCAGCTTCTGCTCTAAAAGTTGTCACTTCATAATTTTCTTTGTTATAGACTACATTCACTGTGCCATGTTCTTTGCCAATTGGTATTGTTTTATCAAACATCTCTTCTACTTCATCAGGTGTGGCACTGGTAGTAATATCGATATCATGAATTGCTCTATTCATTAGATAATCTCTAACAGAACCGCCTACAAAATAAGCCTCAAACTCATTGTTTTCTATTGTTTCTAAAATGGGCTGTGCTTTTTCAAATAATTCTATTCCCATATTATTCCTCATCTTGATTTAACATTTTTCTATAATAATTTTCATATTGATCAGTGATTAATTCTGAACCAAAGCGTTCTTTTACATCTTGTAACATATTTTGTTGCAGTTGTTTGTATAATGAGTCGTCAGTAAGCAATTGTATTGCGTATTTACTAGCATTTTCGCTATCACCTATATCAACGATAAAGCCCGTTTCTTCATGCTTAATAACCTCTTTAATACCACCAGCATTAGAACCTATTGGTACGACACCTGTCTTCATTGCTTCAAGCAAAGTAAGACCAAAACTTTCTTTTTCACTTAAAAGTAAAACTAAATCAGATAATTGATAAAATTTACTTACTTGGTCTTGTTTACCTAAAAATAGCACGCTATCTTCGATATTTAAATCTCTAGCCATTTTACGCATATCAAGCAATTCTGGTCCGTCACCTAATAGCAAGAATTTACTTGGTATGTGTTTATGTACTTTTGCGAAAGTTTCTAAAATAGTATCTATACGTTTTACTCTTCTGAAATTAGATACATGGATAAGTACTTTCTCATCTGGTTGAATTCCATAGACTTCTTTAAGTTTTGTTTCACGACGTGTAGGAAATTCATTTTCACGTACAAAATTATAAATAGGAACAATCTCTTTATCAGTCTCAATAATTGATTTTGTTTGTTCGGCGAGTGAACGACTCACGCTTGTGACTATGTCGCTTTTTTCAATACCAAACTTAATTGCTCCTTTTAAAGAATGATCATATCCAAGCACTGTAATGTCAGTACCATGTAAAGTCGTCATTATTTTAATATCTTTACCGGACATTTGACGTGCCAAAATACCACATATCGCATGTGGAACAGCATAATGCATATGCAATATATCTAAATCGTATTCTTTAATAACTTCTGATATTTTTGTGCTTAACGTTATATCATATGGAGGGTATTGAAACACTGCGTATTGATTCACTTCTACTTGGTGAAACGTAATATTCGGCAGTGGTTTCCGAATTCTAAATGGAATATTTGAAGTGATGAAATGGACGTCATGACCTCTTTCTGCCATTTTAATACCTAATTCTGTGGCAATAATGCCTGAGCCGCCCATTGAGGGATAGCACGTTATACCAATTTTCATGATAGCGCCCTCCTTCTATTTCTTTATTATCTTATTTACGCTCGAAGCGATCTTTATCACGAGTATTGAATTTATGCATGGTATCATTGAAACTTTCGGTCATATCTATTCCTAATGAGTTAGCTATGCAAAGTAAAACGAATAGATTATCACCTAGTTCAGCCTTAATCGTATTATCAGCTTCAGAATCTTTCTTTTTCTTCTCACCATGATAATGATTAATTTCTCTTGCTAATTCGCCGACCTCTTCTGTTAAGCGTGCGAGATTGGCTAATGGAGAAAAATAACCTGCTTTAAATTGGCCTATATATTCGTCGACTTCATTTTGCATATCTTGCATTGATTTCATATCTATACTCCTTTATAAACATTTCTTAATTAGTATATATCATATTAATCAATCATGCATTTCATGAATTCGTAAAGTACAGATAAATTCCCCTTTTACTAGTGATTGATTAAATTAAGTGTAACTATACAAAAACTGGTAACCATTTCAAAATGGTTACCAGCATAATATAAATTCAATCGCTTATTAATTATCGCTCGCTCTAGCCATTAGAATAATTCTAACTAGCTCAGCAACAGCTGTTGCAGTTGCAGCAACATAAGTCATTGCAGCGGCAGATAATACTTTTTTCGCATGTTTATATTCTTTTTCATTCACTATATCTAGTGCGGTAATTTGTTTCATTGCTCTTGAACTTGCGTCAAATTCAACAGGTAATGTCACGATAGAGAATAAAACCGCTAGTGACATTAAACCAGCACCAATCCATAAAGCTGTAGAGCCGAATGCGCTACCCATTGCAGTAAGGATAATTCCTAACATAACAATCATGTAACTTAATGAGCTCCCTACATTAGCTAATGGTACTAATGCTGTTCTAAAACGTAAGAACGCATAACCTTGTTGGTGTTGAATAGCATGTCCAACTTCGTGTGCTGCAATAGCTGTACCAGCTACTGAAGGTCTATCGAAGTTTGCAGGAGATAAACAAACAACTTTTTTATTAGGATCATAGTGGTCAGTTAAAAAGCCTTGGCCTTTAACTACATCTACGTCGTAAATACCGTTAGCATGTAAAATTTCTTCCGCTACCTCACGGCCAGTTTTACCACTTGTAGATCTAACTTGAGAATATTTTTCATAATTTGATTTAACTTTATGTTGTGCCCACATTGGAATGAGCATAATAATGACAATATATATGATATAAGACACTATAGACAATAATTCCACTCTCCTTTAATAATATTTTACTGACTATCGTCTTTTTAATCAAATAATTTAACCGTTAAGAGACGGTTAAGAGAATAATACATAATTAAAGCAAACACACTTAACCAGAATGCAATATAACCGATTATATCGCTATGTTCAGCGATAAAGCCGTAGTATGAGAACTTTCCTAGAACATAATCAATAAAGTCATTGTGAAAAACCCAAATCATTGCAACTAAAAATCCGATATATGTGACTTTAAAACGTGGATAAAAATAAATAGCTTCTAACGCCATTATGCCATGACTCATAATTAAAAAGACATTCATTATTGTAATATCGTGATACATATTAATCATGATGATATTCATAATAACGGCCCATAATCCATATTTTAATAATGAAACAAATGCTAAGGCATCTATTATAGAATTACTTCTGTTTAAAAGTATAGTTATTATTGCTATACATAAAAATAGTGAAGCAATAGGACTATCGGGTATGAATGGTAAAAAATACCATTTTGTTTGTAATAGCTGATCACCATACCATATAAACCCATATATTGTACCTAAAATGTTACATACTAGTAGGATAATTAAACTCAACCTATGATACAAAGTTAGTTCCCACATTTGTTTAAAAGTTAGCATAAACGTTAGTTCCTTCGTGGTTAAATAATTTTTAGTGTGTATTAAGCAGATTTAAAATTTGAGATAATTGATAAAATTGATGACAGTCATTCATCTGTAAACTTAAATCTATACTTTGCTGTAATTGTTCAATAAGTAAGTGCTTTTTATTAGGTTCTAATGATAGATGATGAATATTATCAAGATACGCATCAAACTGAGAAGAATACATAAGTTGATTAATAATGACTTCGTTAAGTCGTCTATCAGTCGAGTGATATTTATCAAAATGAAACAATATATCGAATGGTCTACGTTGCGATATAACATAACTAAAAATTTCATTCGTATTGATAAGTGACTGATTATCACGTGAAAGTTTAATAGCAGACATTTGAGAGTCTTTTAAACTTATTTCAAGTGTTTCATGGTTAGGTACTTTATGATTTACGAAATGAACATTATTTAACATCTCAGGAGAAGCTTTCAAGTAATTTAATATCCATACACTTATACGCGATTTAAAATGATAATGAAACAAAGCATATTCTATATAGCTTTGTTTCATTTTGAAAAGTGTTTGATTCAAGACATTCACCTACTTAGTAATCCAAACGGCTTGCTTCTTCATGCCATGTTTCATTGCTTGGATCAAGCTCTAACAATTCATTAAGAATTAATTTAGCTTGGTCTTTTTGACCTATTTCAGTTAAGTAGAAGTAATAATCACTTAGGAATGCACTTTGAGATTTCATTGTAGGATAAGCAAGCGTGAAGAAGTGTTGTGCTTCAGTATCTCGCTCTTCTTGACCATAAGCATGTGCTAAGTGCCACATAAATACAGGGTCTAAATCTTCTTCGTCAACGTAAGAAAGTAATCCAATAATAGCCTCGTAATCTTCTTCATTACGGAATAAATCACTTAAGATTAATAACGGTTCATGATAACCATTATCTACTTCAAGTGCTTGTTTTAATAATTCAACACCTTCATTAGCATCGCCATGTTCTATTTCAAGACTACCAGTCGAAACCATTAATTCTTTGTAGAATTGGTTTAAACGTAACCCCTCTTTACCAGTCTCAATAGCATCAGGATAGTTCTTTTCATTTTCGTATAATGATTGTAAATAAAAGTAGCCTTGAATGAAATCAGGGTCTTTAGACAATAGATTAGTCATAATCTTAATTGCTTCTTGCGTAATTTCATTCTTTTCATAGGCAATTGCTTTTTTGAAGAAATCTTCAGATGTCATTTCGTCTTCATTAATTTCATCGTATAAATGAATGGCATCACTATAATTTCCGCTTTGTAGTGCACAATCAGCCATACGTGCAAATAGGTTGACCCCATTCACTTCGTACTCACCAGTATCTAAGACAACTTCATATTCGTGTGTAGCGCGTAAATATTGACCATCGAAATATAATAACTCAGCTAATGCAAAATGAATGATTGGATCATTAGGTTCTAATTCACGTGCTTCAGTGAGTTTATCTATAGCTACTTCAGTCATATTAATTTGTTGATATAAGTCAGCTTCTAGCATTAGCTTTTCAGTTGAAAGCGTAACTTGACTTAGGTATTCTAGCGCTTCATCAGTTTGATTTTCAGCCATTAAGCCCTCAATAAAGTAAATCAATAGTTCACTCTCATCAGGATATTTGTGATAAAGCGTTCTAAATACTTCTAGTCCTTGAGGTGTCAAACCAAAGTTATATAAGGTCTCCCCTAGAATAAATAAAGCATCATCATTGTTAGAATTCAATGCCTCATTTACACGTGAGTCTAGATTGTCTATTTTTTGAAGATTAATATCATCTATTAATTTATAGATATCTTCCATAATGTATTATCCCTCATTTTCTAAAAGCTTTAATTTGGGCAAGAAACCTGGAAACGATACATTGACTGCATCAAATTGACGTATAGTAAGAGGCTCGTTGCTTAAAAGTGAAGCGATAGCCAACATCATGCCAATACGATGATCCGTCATACTGCTCACTGTAGCGGAGCGAGTAAATGTAGATGGATGAATAATTAATCCATCGGCAGTAGGTTGCAATTCAAAGCCTAATAAGCCAAGCATATCTGCAGTTGTATCGATACGATTTGTTTCTTTAACCTTCAATTCTTCTGCATCTTTAATGATACTAGTACCTGACGCTTGAGTACATAATAATGCAACAATTGGTAATTCATCAATTGCTTTAGGTACTAATTCACCTTCGATATGAATAGGTTTCAAATTCGGTGTATAGCGTATGCGAATAGATGCAGTAGGTTCCGAAGTTTTAGTAATATTGAATAAGTCAATATTACCACCCATTTGTTGGACGATTTCTATAATACCTGAACGTGTCGGGTTGATGCCAACATTATGAATTGTAATATCACTTCCAGGCGTAATAAGCGCTGCAACGATAAAGAATGCTGCCGAAGAAATATCTCCAGGTACGTGAAAGTCTTTGGCTTGAATATTCTCAATTGCGTTTGCAGATGTAGTAATAATATTCTGTTCAACTTGTAATGGAATATTATAATGTTCAAACATCGTTTCGGTGTGATTACGCGTAATGTCAATTTCAGTTATTTTAGATGATTCTTTTGAAAATAAATTAGAAAATAAAATAGCACTTTTTACTTGTGCACTCGCTACTTCCATTTGGTAATTAATACCTTTAATAGAAGCGGGTTTAATGATTAAAGGTGTGTAATTATTATCAATACCGTTAATATGCGCCCCCATTAGTGTTAAAGCCTTAATAACACGATCCATTGGTCGTTTACCTATAGATGCATCTCCAGATAACACACACTCAATACCTAAACCACTCAATAAACCAGCTAATAAGCGAGTTGTAGTACCTGAATTACCTGTGTAAAGCGTTTGATGTGGCGTTTCAAAATTTTGATATCCTGGAGAATGAATAATAATTTTTTCATCTTCAATCCGAATATCTACACCTAGTAATTTGAAAATATCAATTGTACGTTGACAATCTTCCCCTAGTAAAGGCTTATAGATAGTAGATGTACCTGTAGCTAAGGAGGATAACATAATTGCTCTATGTGTCATAGATTTATCGCCAGGTACTTCTATTTCGCCTACTAAAGGGCCATGTATATCAATTATTTGTTCGTTTGTCATTATCCTCTTCACCTACTTTAATAATGATTGCAATTCGTTAAACGCTGTAATTAATACATTTTTTTCAACATGACGAACATGAGGCTTACCTAACGCTTCAAGCAATACCATTTGGATGCCTTGTTCATCATTCTTTTTATCTAATAACATATAGTGATACATTTCCTCAAAGTCTAATGTTTCCACTATTGAAGTTGGATAATGAAGTTCTTTAATATAATTTGCAAAATGATGCGTATCGAATTGAGCGCCCATTACTTCATTAGAAATAATAAATTGATAAATTATACCAATCATGATGGCGTGGCCATGAGGGATTTTATATTTATATTCTATCGCATGGCCCAATGTATGCCCTAAATTTAAGTATTTACGCATATTATGTTCTTTTTCATCTTTAACAATAATATTTAGCTTAGTTTTAATCCCTTTAAAGATAAATTGATCCATCTCTTCTAATGATTGTAATTTTTCTTTTGTTGAAAAGTGCTTTTCAATGTCATCTACTGCAACTTGTCCGGTTAAAAGTGCGTGTTTATATATTTCAGCATAACCACTTAATACTTCTTCGTAAGGCAAAGTTTGTAAAAAATCTAAATCATAAATGACTGCTTTAGGTCTATAAAATGCACCAATAAGATTTTTACCATGAGATGAATTAATACCGACCTTACCCCCAACACTAGAATCATGAGCTAATATTGTAGTTGGAACCTGAATAAAATCAACGCCTCTTAATAGAGTTGCCGCTAAAAAGCCAGTTAAGTCGCCAGTTGTTCCACCACCTATGGCTAATAAGCAAGTGTTACGCGTAACGTTATAACTTAATAGTTGTTCTAATGTTTGTTGATAATGTTCGAAAGTTTTCATTTTTTCGCCAGTTGGCATAACTAACTTATAAACGTTAGGACTTTTAAGTAAAGGTTCAAATTGTTGTTTAAAGTTAAAATCAACATATTCATCTATGATTAAAAATGCTTTATCATATTCCTGAATGTAATCAAACAAATAAGAAATTGCATGATGCTCTACGATAATCGGATAATTATTACTATGATACGTTGTTTGTAATTGCATGTAAAAAACCTCGTTTCTTACTGTTATTATTAATTAAAATTCAATATTTAACTTTCTGCGTTCTTTAATTTGTTCTTTTAATTGATCGATATGATTTGATTGGAATTCTTCTAATAATGCTTTTGCCACTTCAAAAGCGACCACGTGTTCACATACCACACTTGCTGCAGGGACTGCACAACTGTCTGAACGTTCAATCGTAGCTTTAAAGTCTTCTTTCGTATTAATATCTACGGAATTTAATGGTTTATATAATGTTGGTATAGGTTTCATCACACCGTTTACGATAATTGGCATACCATTCGTCATGCCACCTTCAAATCCGCCTAAATGATTAGATCCTCTATAGAATCCTCTCTCTGAATTATATAATATTTCGTCTTGAATTTGGCTACCAGGCTTTTCAGCTGCTTTAAAACCTTCTCCAAAACTTACGCCTTTAAATGCATTAATACTTACCACGCCCTGAGCAATTCGGCCGTCTAATTTACGATCGTATTGAACATAGCTACCGATTCCAATAGGCATGTTTTCTACCATAACTTGAACGACGCCACCAATTGAATCGCCCTCTTTTTTAGCTTCGTCAATTTTATCTCTCATTTGTTGCGCAATAGTATCATCAATCACGCGAACATCATTTTTATCAATATTTTGTTTGAATGTTTCAGTGTCGTATAATCCTTCATCCTTAACGCCACCAATTTCTACTACACGACTATACATTTGAATGTCTAGTTGTTGTAATAAAATCTTTGAAACAGCTCCCACTGCTACACGTGCTGCGGTTTCTCTAGCAGAAGAACGTTCTAATACATTTCTTAAATCACGATGATTATATTTCATGCCACCGATTAAATCAGCATGACCAGGACGAGGTTTTGTAATGGTACGTTTCATGTTTTCACGTTCTTCATCAGTAATAGGCTCAACACCCATGATTTTTCTCCAATGAGTAAAATCATCATTCGTAACAACAATTGTAATCGGGCTTCCTAACGTGTAACCATTTCTAACACCAGAAACAATTTCTACAGCGTCTTTTTCGATTTGCATTCTACGCCCTCTACCGTAGCCACCTTGACGCTTAAACATTTCCTTATTAATATCTTCAGCTTTAATTTTTAAATTGGCAGGTACACCTTCAATAATGACTGTTAATTGAGGTCCGTGTGATTCTCCTGATGTTAAATATCTCATGAGCACAAGCTCCTTTCTCTTTACTACGTTAAATTATGATATGTGTTATCATATCATATTCAGTGTATTTACATAACGGTTGGAAAACGCTTAAATTAAAATTATTTGAAAATTCAAACAAATATCCGAGTATCTCTTCTTGAAATTAAGAAATTAAAAAGCAGGACCTCATTCATATGAATAGATTGTCCTGCTTTATTATTAGTCTATTGTTAATTGATTATTCGTATAACCATGTGTCTCTTGGTGATTCATAATTGCTTAATTCATCTTCTTTAAACCATAAATTAATTTCGCGTTCGGCAGATTCAACTGAGTCAGAACCATGAATGACGTTTCTACCTACTGTTAATCCTAAATCTCCTCTTATTGAACCAGGAGTTGCTTCTGAAGGATTTGTTTTACCTATAATATGTCTTGAAACGTCTACAGCATCTTCACCTTCAACGACCATTGCAAATACTGGCGCTGAGGTAATGAATGAAATAAGTTTACCGTAGAAAGGTCTTTCAACATGTTCCGCGTAGTGCTCTTCTGCTAACGATTGTGGCACTGTCATTAATTTAGCTCCCACAAGTTTTAATCCTTTACGTTCAATTCTAGAAATAATTTCCCCAATTAAATTACGTTGTACAGCATCTGGTTTAATCATTAAAAATGTTCTCTCCATCACACTTCATCCCCTTGTTTGTTTATCTTTCGTTATTCAGTGTTGTTAAATATGTATTTAACTATCAATAAAAATAAAACCTGTTACTAGTTTATAGTAACAGGTTGGTAAAGCGCTTTCAATACAGTTTTATTCTAAACGTTTCGGGAACCCATTTTCTTTATCAATTTTACAAAAAGATTTTGAGCATTAGGTTCTTCGAGTTGATCGATTAATTTTAAAGCTTTAGCAAGATAGCGATCGCTAATTCTTTTAGATGTCTTTATACTATCTGAATTTTTTACTCTTTCAATAATAGGCTCAAATACTTCAGTACTTGTATTATGGTTAAGTGATGCAATCTGTTGCTTAAATGAGTTATCACTTCTCATTTCGAGTAGTACTGGTAAAGTAATATGGCCATTCATTAAATCACTACCCACAGGCTTTCCAAGTTTCTTTTCAGAACTAGTGAAATCTAAAATATCATCGACAATTTGGAAACTCATACCTATATAATGGCCAATCATTTTTAATTTTCGAACGGTCTCATCATCAGCTTCAGAAGTAATTGCGCCAACTTCAGTTGCTAATTGGATAAGTAATGCAGTTTTACGATTAATACGACGTAAATAATTAGTTATAGTTTGTTCACTATTGAATTGATCTTGAAATTGGAATAGCTCGCCTCTACAAACATCTACTATTGAATTAGAAATAATATGGTGAATGCGATTATCCTGTATTTCGGATAGATGATGTAAGCCTAAAGCAAGTAAAAAGTTTCCAGTTAAAATAGCCGTTGTAACATCCCATTTTTTTACTATAGTTAAACGGCCTCTACGCTTATCGCTTTTATCAATGACATCATCATGAACAAGTGTAGCCATATGAATTAATTCTAAAGCTACAGCTACACGGTAAGTATCTTCAGTATTCTTTTTTGGACCGAATTGACTACTTAATATAACAAACGCTGGTCTAACGCGTTTCCCTCCTGATGATAGTAAATGAAATGTAGCTTCTTGTAACACCGGATCATTACTTTTAATAGCTTCTTGGAGGCGTTTTTCTACATTTTTAATTTCACTATTCATGTTTAACTTTGCCACATTAATCACCTTTTATTTAGAAGAACTTTTTTGTTTATAGCCTAGGTGCATTGCAGCAACGCCACCTGTGAAGCTACGGATTTTAATATTATTAAATCCAGCTTGTTCAAACATACGTTTTAACTTTTCTTTATTAGGAAAATTAAACGTCGATTGTTGTAACCATTCATACTCTTCTTTAGATTTGGCAAATAATTTACCAAATACAGGCATAACAAATTTAAAGTATAGTTTATAGACTTGTTTAAAGACGGGCATAGTAGGTTGACTTGTTTCTAAACATACTACCATACCACCAGGTTTTAGCACACGATTCATTTCTTTTAGGGCAGCTAAATAATCAGGGACGTTACGAAGCCCAAAACCAATAGTGACATAATCGAATGAATTATCTTCAAATGGTAAGCTCATTGCATCGCCATGGACTAAATGGATATTATCCATAGTTTTAGTTTTTTCTTTACCAACTTCAAGCATATTTTCACTAAAATCTAATCCTGTAACTTCGCCATGTGGCCCTACTGCTTTACTAAGAGCAATTGTCCAATCGGCAGTACCACAACATACATCTAGAGCTTTGCTCCCTGCTTTAACGTTCATTGTTTTCATGACATGTTTACGCCAAACCTTATGTTGTTCGAAACTAATAATATTGTTTAAACGATCGTATTTTTTTGAAATATTTTGAAAGACTGTATGAACTTGTTCTTTTTTTGCATTATTTTCAGCCATTTTTATTACCTCTACTTTTTTCTATATAGCTTTGATTAATATCTTTAATAAATTGATGAACTTCATTTTCATTATACATTTTCAAATAAGATGGATAATATGTATTGACATCTTTGAAAAGGTATTTATATATATCAACTTCCGATAAGTTTTTGTCACCAAAATGGGACAATGTTATATATGGGAAAATTGTTTCTATTTCAATAATGGTTTCATAAATATCATTTAATTCTAGAGATTGGTAATGTAAAGATGATTTTAACTCATTAGACTTAACGATAGCCTTACTCATAGCCAATTGAAATTTAGGTTCATTAATTTCAGCTAATAAAGTATAAAAATGGGCACTTAATAAATCTCCAATCAATATTGATTTCTTTGATAATTTATTATATGAAATCTTGTCAAGATGCTTCATTGAAGTATCGATAGTGAGGCAAGCAAGTTTAGCATTTTCAGGGATATCAAATCTATCCAGTAAATCGCTTAAATTACTATTGATATCAATTGATTCATAATTATTGAAACCCTTAAGCCTTTGATCAATTTGTCTCTTTAATATGCTTAATGTTCTTTCCATGTTCACACCTCACGTTATTATCACTATACATCTTAACATTATATACATAAAAATAAAATATAGTGATTTAGTGTGAATCAAACTTTATTTTATAATTAAGAGAAATTAAGTTTATTTGAAGAAAATAATTAAACTAACACATATATAATAACTTAATCGTTTTAAATTTTATGTATAAAAATAAAAAAGCCCTTATGTAGGGCTTTTAAGTAAATTATTTAACAGCATCTTTTAATGCTTTACCAGCTTTAAATGCTGGAACTTTACTTGCAGGGATTTCGATTTCTTTACCTGTTTGAGGGTTACGTCCTTTACGTGCAGCACGTTCACGTACCTCAAAGTTTCCGAAACCAATTAATTGAACTTTTTCACCTTTTGAAAGTGAGTTTTGAATTGATTCGAAAACAGCATCTACAGCAGAACCAGCTTCTTTTTTAGTTAAGTCAGCTTGTTCAGCAACTGCATTAATTAAGTCAGTTTTATTCATTACGAGTTCACCTCCAGATGAATGATAATGATATCTTTATATCATTATGCTATGACTTTAACACAATGATTAACGTCACCGCAATGATTTATACGCTTAAAACACTGAAATATCAGTATTTATACATAAAACTTTTAAAAAATAGCTATTAAAGTGTAATATAACACATTATTCTGCTTTCTTGTCGCGTCCCATTAAATCTCTTACGCTATCTTTCACAGGTTTATCTTCAAATAAAACTTTATATAATGCATTAGTAATTGGCATATCTACATGTTGTTCTTTAGCTAAATGATAAACAGAATTAGTTGTGTTGATTCCTTCAACGACCATATCCATTTCATTTAAAGCTTCTTCAGTAGTTTGACCTTTACCTAATTTATAACCTAAAGTGTAGTTTCTAGAATGTGTTGATGTACATGTTACTATTAAATCGCCGATACCTCCGAGACCTAAAAACGTCATAGGGTCGGCGCCTAATTTTTCACCTAATCTACTTATTTCAGCTAAACCTCTTGTCATTAATGCAGCTTTTGCATTATCTCCATAACCGATTCCGGCAACGATACCACTAGCAACGGCAATAATATTTTTTAAAGCGCCACCTAATTCAACACCTACTAAATCATTATTTGTATATACACGTAAATAATCATTCATAAATAAATCTTGAATTAATTGGCTAATATGTTCATCTTTTGAGGATGCCGCAACTGTAGTAGGCTGTTTAATCACTACTTCTTCGGCATGACTTGGCCCAGATAATACACCTATACCACCGTTATGAGCTTCAGAAATTGAGTCTTCAATCATTTCTGACACACGTTTAAAGGTTTTATTTTCAATACCTTTAGCTACATGGATAAATGTTTTTTTAGAATCAATAAGTGAGTCAATTTGTTCAGTAACCTCTCTGATCGCTTTCGTCGGTAATGCCATTAAATAAACATCAGAGAACTCTGTAGCTTCCTTTAGGTTACTTGTAGCTTTAATAGTATGATTTAACTGTGCACTTTTTAAATAACGTTTATTTTGATGATGGTCGTTAAGTTCTTTTACACTGTCCTCATTTTTTCCCCCCATTAAAACAGTGTGTCCATTTTCAGCTAGCACATTTGCTAACGCAGTACCAAAACTCCCCATACCAAATATTGTAATTTTAGTCATAGTTAAGTCTCCTTTTTAGTTTCTTCTTCTTGGAATGATATGAATCGGCGTGCCTTCAAATCCAAAAGCGTGTCTAATTTGATTTTCAAGATAGCGTTTGTAAGAGAAGTGCATTAATTCAACATCATTTACGAATACAACAAATGTAGGAGGTTCTATTGCTACTTGTGTAGTGTAGAAAACATTTAAACGACGTCCTTTATCTGTTGGAGTAGGATTCATAGAAATCGCATCAGTTACCACTTCGTTTAATGTAGAACTTTTTACGCGTTTTTTGTGATTTTGACTCGCTTCGTTTATATAAGGGAATAGCGTACGAAGACGTGTTCTTGTTTTGGCTGAAACAAACGCAATTTGCGCATAATCTAAAAATTGGAATTGATTTCGTACGTCGTCTGCAAATTTTTTCATTGTATTACTATCTTTATCTACTGTATCCCATTTATTCACTACAATAACAATTGCTTTACCTTCTTCATGTGCATAACCAGCCACACGTTTATCTTGTTCTATAATACCTTCTTCGGCATCAATGACAATTAATACTACGTTAGATCGTTCAATTGCTTTTAATGCACGTAGTACTGAATACTTTTCGGTCGATTCATATACTTTACCTTTTTTCCGCATTCCAGCAGTATCGATTAATACATAATCTTGTCCGTCATAACTATATTCAGTATCGACAGCATCTCTAGTAGTTCCGGCAACGTTAGATACGATGACACGTTCTTCACCTAAGATGGCGTTAACTAAACTTGATTTCCCTACATTTGGTCGTCCAATTATAGATAATTGTATCGTATTTTCATCATATGGGTCTTCAGTTTCTTCTTTAAAATGTTGAACAACTGCGTCTAATAAATCTCCTAGCCCTAGACCATGTGAACCAGATATAGGATATGGATCGCCAAATCCAAGTGAGTAAAAATCAAATATATCACTCTTCATTTCAGGGTTATCGACTTTGTTAACAGCTAAGACAACAGGTTTTTTAGATTTATATAACATTTGAGCAACTATTTCATCGCTTTGTGTTAAACCTTCACGTACATTAACCATGAAGATAATAACGTCTGCTTCATCGATGGCAATTTCTGCTTGTGCTCTAATTTGTGTTTGAAAAGGAGCATCTCCAATTTCTATACCACCAGTATCAATAATGTTGAATTCATGTGTTAACCATTCGCCTGATGAATATATACGGTCACGTGTTACACCAGGAGTATCTTCAACGATTGATACACGTTCACCTACTACTCTATTAAATATTGTAGATTTCCCTACGTTCGGTCTGCCTACAATAGCTACAATAGGTTTAGTCATAAGTTAACTTCCTCTCTTTCTAAAATCTCTATAATTTTATCATATGCGTTTATGTTTTAAAACTAAGTATATAAGTATGACTTGAGCATTACCAATTGAATACAATATGTATAAAGAAAATAAGAGCAGGATAGAAATCAAATTTAACTAGTATGATTTCACACTCCCGCTCGGTTTGATTAACTAGAAAAGATTAAGACATTAGTAATTTATGCTCTGGGAAACCGTTAAATGATGTCTCTAAAGCAAGATTCTCGACAGATATCGTTATGATTCTACTCAAATTCTAAACATTCTTGTTTTAATCTTCTCTAATCAATATGAACCAAATAAATGAGCCTAGAACATTTCACTATAAATGCCCTAGGCTCTAATCTTAAAAGTTATATTGCAATTAATTAAAATTTTAAGTTTTTAAATTTATCGCCAAATACGTCTCCTAAAGTAGGATTATCTTCGTTAGAATCATTATTTAGATAAGAACGAGTTGTCGCATCTGTACTTTCAATTAGGTCACCTTTAGGTAACGTAGCTTTAATAGATAATGAAATACGTTCATTTTCTTCATCAATTCCTAAAATTTTAACATTAACTTGTTGGCCTGGTTCTAATTTTTCGCCAGGAGTACCAATGTGTTCATGCGCAATTTCAGAAATATGAACTAAACCTTGAACACCAGGTGCGATTTCCACGAAAGCACCAAAGTTAGCTAAACGCATAACTTTACCTTCAATAACATCGTCTTCATGGAAACGACCTTTAATGCTTTCAAACGGTGTAGGAAGCGTATCTTTAATAGATAGTGAAATACGTTCTGCATCTTTTTCAACTGATTTGATTTTTACATCTACTTCTTGACCTACAGAAACTACGTTTTCTGGAGAGTCAACATGTTCGTGAGAAAGTTCAGACACGTGTACTAAACCATCAACGCCTCCGATATCAACGAAAGCACCAAAGTTTGTTAAGCGTGCTACTTTACCTTTAATTACATCACCAACGTTAAGTGATTCTAATAATGATGATTTCTTAACATCATTTTCAGCTTGTTCTACAGCTTTACGGCTTAAAATGACTCTGTTATTTTCTGGATCTAATTCTTCAACTTTAATACGAATTGTTTGTCCATCGAATACAGAGAAATCTTCAATGAAATCAGTTGAAATTAGTGAAGCTGGTACGAAGCCACGTTGGCCAACGTCTACAACTAAGCCACCTTTAACAACTTCAGTAACTTTAGCTTCAATTACTTCTCCATTATCAAGTTTTTCTTGTAAATATTCATATGATTTTTCAGTCTCAAGTTGACGTTTAGATAAAATGTAAGCACCTGAGTCATTTTCTTCATCGATTTCGATTTTAGTCACATATGCTTCAATTTCGTCGCCTTCTTTTACAACTTCACTAGGATTTTCGATGTGATGAGTTGAAAGTTGGCTAATAGGAATTATCCCATTGAATTTACCACCATTAATGTGAACTACGACTTGTTTATCTTCAACTTGTTGAACTTCGCCAGTGACTTTGTCACCTTCTTTAATGTCGTTAATCATTGATTCATTGAATTCTTCAGTCATCTTGTTTGCCTCCTTATACACTACATAATAATAACATCTTATAAACTGACAGAATTGTCAAGACATTCCCCTTTAGCTTCATAAGTTTTGATGAAAGCTATCAATCGCTTTGTTTATTTAATATTGAGTAATTAATACTGCAATTTATAATTTCAATTTATATTGTAACTCGGGAATGCATATAAGATTTAGAAGTGACTATTTGTTTCTAACATCAATTATATCGAACAAAAATAGCTATTTAAAACAATTCGCACTTTAAATAAAATAAAACGCAAAATATTCTAAATAGCTTTAATGTAATTTCTAAAGATTTTTGACTAACGCCATAATTTCTTCTGTAACTTCTTCAATTGTTTTACTTGTTGTATCAATTGTTATAGCGTCTTCAGCTTTTCTTAAAGGAGAAATTTCTCGATTCATATCGTATTGATCACGATCTTCAATTTCTTTTTTTAATTGTGACAGTGTTGAAGGTATACCTCTTTTTTCGTTTTCCTTTTGGCGTCGTTCAGCTCTTTCTTCTACTGAAGCAATCATATAGATTTTTAAATCAGCATCAGGAAGTACTACCGTCCCTATGTCTCTGCCATCCATAACAATACCTTTTTTAGCGGCTAAGTCTTTTTGTTTTTCTACTGCAAATGTACGTACTGGTGCTTTTGAAGCTACATAAGAAACATTTTGAGTGACATCATTTTCACGTAAAAAATCAGTTACATCTTCGTTGTCTAAGATGATACGTTGACCTTTTGAACTATCATAAGTTAATTCTAAAGTAGTTTGGTCAACAAGTTCTTGAAAATCTTCTGGACGGTTTTGTTGTAAATATTTATATGTTAATGCTCGATACATGGCCCCGGTATCTACATAAATCATTGATAGTTTACTAGCTACTTGTCGTGCTATAGTACTTTTTCCTGCAGCTGCAGGTCCGTCCAAAGCTATATTAATTGAGTCCATAAAATTTATATCCTTCCTTGTTGTTTTATTTGTATTATTTTATCATAAATATGTAATTTAAAAATAGGAGGAATTTAATGAAGCGTCTTCTCGTTATACATACTGGTGGAACGATTAGTATGTCTCAAAATCAATTTAATCAAGTGGTAACAAATGAAGTTAATCCTATTTCTTTACATAAAGATGTTATTAGACAATATGCAGAAGTAGATGAAATTCACCCTTTTAATGTTCCTTCTCCTCATATTACGCTAAAACATGTTATTGAACTTAGGGACATTATTATGCAGTCGATTAGTACCGAAGAATACTCTGGTTTTGTGATTACACATGGTACAGATACTTTAGAAGAGACTGCTTACTTATTAGATTTATTATTAGATATTGAAGCGCCAGTAGTCATTACTGGAGCTATGCGTTCCTCTAATGAAATTGGGTCAGATGGTCTTTATAATTTTATTTCTGCCGTACGTGTAGCTTCAGCAGATCAAGCACGCAACAATGGAGTAATGGTTGTATTTAATGATGAAATACATACTGCAAGAAATGTAACTAAAACACACACTTCTAATATCAATACTTTTCAAAGTCCTAATCAAGGTCCTTTAGGTATTCTTACTAAAGATAAAGTGCAATTTTATAATCAACCCTATCACCAAAAATCATTTTCCAAAATAAGTAATGAGTTGTACGTGCCATTACTTAAAGCATATGTAGGCATGCAAAGCGATGTTTTATATTTTTATGCTGAACAAGAAGTAGACGGTATAGTGATAGAGGCGCTAGGACAAGGTAATTTGCCACCTAGTTGCTTAGATGGGATTGAGGCATGTTTAAATAAAGATATACCTATTGTGCTTGTCTCAAGGTCGTTTAATGGTATCGTTAGTCCAGTTTATGCGTATGAAGGCGGCGGCTACACGCTAGCAGAAAAAGGATTGATTTTTTCTAATGGTTTAAATGGTCCTAAAGCGCGTTTGAAATTATTAGTAGCTCTAAGTAACCATTTAGATACAGGTATATTAAAACAATATTTTGAAGAACAATTTTAAAAAATAAAGCGAGAACAATTGAGATTTAGATACCGTTTGTCGGTTTCCAAGAGCACAAAATAAGTATGGCTCAGTCTCAAGTATTCTCGCTTTTTTATATTTAACTTTCTAAAGGCGTCTGTTTTTTACTTAATATGCTTTGAGTAATGATACCACCGTGGTATTTCCCATTTTCAATGAAGATACTATTATTATCATTACCAGCAGCAATGACACCTGCGATATAGCAATTCTCTACATTTGTCTCAAATGTTTCTTTATTGTGGACGGGCGCAGTACCAAATTCATTAGTATTAATTTCAATACCAATAGATTTTAAGAAATCATAATCTGGATGATAACCTATCATCGCAAACACATGATCATTTGGAATTTCAATGACTTTGCCATTTTTTTCATAAAACACACTATTCTCAGTGATTTCGGTTACATTGGCATTAAATTCCATCGTAATCTTCTCGTGATTTACTAATGATTCAAAATTAGGTAAAATCCAAGGTTTGATAGCTGCAGAATAACGGTCACCTCTATATAACACAGTCACATTAGCGCCTGCTTTTTCTAATTCTAGTGCAGCATCTACTGCAGAGTTTTTACCACCGATAACGGTCACATTTTGATTGAAGTATGGATGAGCTTCTTTAAAATAGTGTTGTACTTTAGGTAATTCAGCCCCTTTAACTTCTAATGTATTATGTTGACCATAATAACCAGTCGCCACTGTTAAAAACTTACATTCGTATACATCTTTTGTAGTTGTAATCGTAAATTTATTATCAATTTTTTTAACCGTTAGTACTTCTTCAAAAGCATTCACATTTAAGTTGTGATGTTTTACAACTTCTCTGTAGTAAACGAGTGCCTGGTTACGGTGTGGCTTACTCTCCTCTACTATAAAAGGAATATCCCCTATACTTAACTTGTCACTTGAAGAAAAGAATGTTTGGTGTGTTGGATATTTATAAATCGCATCCACAACGTTCCCTTTTTCAATAACTAAAGTTTTAATCCCTTTTTTCTTTTGTTCAATTGCAGCACTTAAACCACATGGGCCTCCGCCGATAATTATACTTTCTATGGTTTGCATGTCATTGGCCTCCTTTAATCACCCATATATTATAGCAGTTCATACTTTAATTCTAAATAGAAATAACTTTTGAATTTCTAATTGAACATAAATTGATGAAAATATGGAGAGGAAAGTGCATATTAAATAAAAAAAGCGAGACATCGAAATCTAATTTAATTCTTAGATTTCAACGTATCGCCTAGGCCAAAACTCAAATAATTATTATTGA
This sequence comes from Staphylococcus sp. acrmy, assembly GCF_022690565.1. Classification (NCBI taxonomy): domain Bacteria; kingdom Bacillati; phylum Bacillota; class Bacilli; order Caryophanales; family Staphylococcaceae; genus Staphylococcus; species Staphylococcus sp. acrmy. Next base: position 81,105 of record NZ_JALCVE010000003.1, read on the forward strand.
GGAATAACTAATTTTTGACCATTAGTAATGTTATTACTTGATAAACCATTAGCTTGTTTTAATTTATTGACGTTTTCAACAGTACCTTCACCATAGTATTGAATAGCAATTCTATATAAGTTTTCATTGCCAGAAACTACGTGAGTTTGTCCGCCTGATGAAGAGTTACTAGATTGGCTATTGTTATTATTATTGCTTTGTGTACTGTTATTATTAGTAGCTTGTGAATTAGCATTATTGTCGCTATTAGATCCATTAGATGAATCATTAGAACTGTTATCTGAATCATTAGCGTTACTATCTTCTGAAGAAGAACCAGAAGTTGTTGCTTTATCAGATGAATTAGAACTGTTGTCATCACTAGATTTATCTTTATCAGATGAGTTACTGTCGCTAGATGCTTTGTCTTTGTCGCTATCATCTTTTGAAGCTTTATCGCTAGATTTATCTTTATCGCTATCGCTAGATGCTTTATCTTTGCTGTCTTTATCATCAGATTTATTAGTAGTTTGTTCAGTTTTATTATCACTTTGTTTCCTATCTTTATGGTCATTATTTAAATACATGCCTATGAAGATAGCTAATGCAGCTAAAATTAATAATAATGCTATAAGTGGTAGTAAAATACCCATTAAGCCACGTTTCTTTTTACCATTGTGTGCTTGGAATCCATCATTGTCATCATAACGATGATTATCACGGTGATCATCACGATAATCGTCTTTGTGGTTATCATGACGATGATTGTTGTCACGATGATTTAAATCATCGTCGTGAGAATGTTTATTTTTATGTTTAGCAGCGGCCGCGCCAGCAGCTCCAGCTCCAGCAACTCCTGCGCCAGCTACTGCGGCCTTTTTACCTTTACTTCCTTTTTTACGAGAATCACGTGAGTCATTTAAATTTTCATGACGCTCATCATTGTCTACATGATGTTTATCTTCATAACGTTGATCAACATCATCTTTAGTATTGTGACGAGAATCGCGTGGAGTATTATCATCTAAACGATCATTTTTACGATGTTTACCTTTGTCTTTAGCTGCATATGAAGCACCAGCTGCACCAGTGGCGCCTGCGCCTCCAGCAATAGCAGCGTCTTTACCATCAACTAAACGGTCATCGTCATCATGTTTGTTGTGTCGTTTAGTATCATAGTCATCTCTTTTGGAAGCTTTAGCATCTTGATACTTTTCTTCGTCTAAGTCACGATTATCTTTTCTAGAAGGACGGCGATGTTCATCATTTCGAACGTCGTCTTCATTTAAGTTTGTTGAATTTCTTTCGTTTCGATTATTATGTAAATCATCAAATGATTCTTCATCATAACGATCATCTAATGAACCTTCATTTATATTTTCATTTTGTTGGTCATTAAATTTTTTATTACGATGAGTAGCTTGGTTACGTCTTCTTTGACGTCTTTGTGAGTTTCTAGGTGGGAATTGCTGATCTGATTGATTGTCAACATTATCAACGTTATCATCAGAATGATTCGTCACTTGATCGACTTGGTCATCAGAATCTATCGATTGACGATTCTTTTCAAAGTCATCTTTAAAGTTGTTTTTAGACACGGTCAACATCCTTTCATATTGTTTATTTTAATAACACATACTTTATACCCTGATAAGTGTTAAATATGTATCATTTTTGATATTTCTTGTAAAACATTCAGTGATTTTATTATATCCTGTATAAAATATTTAAGTAAAGAAAAGCTATTCTACTTTAAACAAATTTTCTAGTTTTTCAGTATAAGTTAATTTGCGTTTTACTTTTTTTCTATTAAATTTCGATATATTGCTTAAGTTTGAATCTATATCACAGCAATTCTTCGGCTTATCTGGTATTTCACCGAAAAATTCTAAAAGATAGCTTCTTCTGCATTGATCTAAAGTTGTATAACCTAACATGCGTTGATAATTTCTTTTTTTACGTTGTAATGAATTAGCAAAAATAGTCTTAAGTTGTTGGGTAGTATAATTTAATGCTAAGACATCTAACATTTCTTGTTTGTTAGGTGGTAGAAATGCGCCTAATTGATATGCATCTATATCTTCTGGCATGATTGCGTCATTAAATAGTAAAGTCTCAAGAATGTAACTATCATCAGGTTGATATAAACTAATTGCTTGGCTTGGTTGACCATCTCTACCAGCCCTGCCTATTTCTTGTAGATAATTTGAAGGACTGGTTGCTAAGTGGTAATGAATAATTGTTCTAATATCTTTTTTATTCACCCCCATACCAAAAGCATTGGTTGCCACAATAATAGGTATAAAATTATTAAAAAATTGATACTGTACAGTGTGACGCTCTTGATAAGACAAGTCGCCATGATAAATGCCGGTTAAATAACCATGTTGATATATTAGTTTTGCAAGTTCTAAACATATTTTCTTAGATGACACGTAAATAATAGTAGGACCAGAATGCGCTATAAACTTGAGTAGCCATGATATTTTTCCTTCATCATTATCAAAGTTAATATGAGAAAATGCTATATTATCACGATTCATAGTTGTCTTTATAATTTTCAATTTAGTAGACAAAATCATTTCTAAATCATTTGATAAATGTGGAGGTGCTGTTGCAGTAAGTGCCAAAATAGTTGCGGTATTGAAATGACGTGTAATTTGGCCAATTAAAGCATAGTGAGGTCTAAAATCATATCCCCATTCTGATAAGCAGTGGGCTTCATCTAAAACTATCAATCCAAACGATAAATGTTTTATTAATTTAAAGTTGCTAGGTTGTAAAATAAATTCTGGACTTAAATATATAAAACGACTTTGATTTAGCATGTCAATATTTGCTTTCTTCTCATACTCATCCATGCCTGAGTGAATACATGAAATTAATTTCTCACCTTGTGATTTTAGTTGTGTAACTTGATCATCCATTAAAGAAATTAAAGGTGAAATAATTAATGTTGGTTGTTGTTTCATATAAGTTGGAAATTGATAACACAAACTTTTACCACTACCGGTTGGTAAAATACCTAGTGTATGTTGTTGATTTAGTACATTTTGAATAATTTCTTTCTGCCCAGGATTAAAGGTGTCATAGCCAAACCATTCTTTTAGCTTGTCTTCAAGCATAGATATCCCCTCTCTCTATACCTACAATTATTAATTTAATTTGAAAGTAAGATAATTCATTAAACGCTTCTTTAAATACTTTTAATTTTTCGCCTCTATGATCTAAATAAAATATTTCGAAATTTTTCACTACATCAAAAGGAATATAATGTTGATAATTTTGGTAATAACCCTTAATAAACAACTCTAGAACATGATCTTCTACTGTGTTAAGTTTCACATCTTGGGTAACTGCTATTTCTTCCATCGATAAGCCTTGAGCTAATTGTTGATATGAAAGTGCAGTTTTATTTAATAAAGACGGCAATATAATTAATTTAGATAATAAAGGAAAATCCTCTTTAGATTCGATAGCAAACATCATATCTACCAAATTATTAAGCTCAAATACAAAAAGCTCTTTAAAAGGCACACCTTCAATTAAACTGACCTGTTGTCTTGTGTACATTGATTCTTCATAACCTTGAAGATAATAATGTAAGTAGCAATGATGTTCATTATTTTGATCAATGATTGTAAAAAGACGTTTAATTTCATCTTGAAAATGAGTAAATAAATCATTTTGAATAATTTCTGCATAAAGTTGCTTTACTTTTTGTTGAACCATCATATGTTGAGAAACGGGAGTAAAGTCTAAATGGTCATTCAAGTAATGTGAAATGGACTGAGCTAACAATTGAATACCATTAAAAGTATTGATAAGACTATCATATGTATAGCGTGGATGAATTTTAATTTTTATATTTTCATTTGTCTTTTCTGTAATAAATCGCTCAAAAGACGGATATTTTAATTTAGGAAAACTATGATATAATGATAAAAGTTGTTGAGAACAAGCATCAAAAAACGTTTGGTGTGTTTTTTTACCACTTAAAATATTATAGATACTTTTATCAGTTTTATATTTAAATGCATGCGTTGATGCATATGAAATGATTGAATGCATTTGTGAATCCTCACTTTATGAAACTGTAAAATAATAAATTAAATAATCGAAGACTTAGTTAACATTTGTTATACTAGTGTAACATTTTTATCAAAGGAGGCGAAGAAATTGGCGAAGTATACAATCGTTGATATGGATACATGCATAGCATGTGGTGCGTGTGGTGCTGCAGCGCCGGACATTTATGATTATGACGACGAAGGTATTGCTTTCGTAATCCTTGATGATAATCAAGGTACTGCTGAAGTACCTGAAGAATTATATGAAGATATGGAAGATGCTCTTGATGGTTGTCCAACAGATTCAATTAAGATTGAAGAAGAACCTTTTGATGGTGATGCATTAAAATTCGAATAAAATCTATGATTGAATTGTACCATATATATTTTGGAATTGGGATATAACCCAACAATAAAGGCTTAGATATGATTGTTTTATAAATCGTCTCTAAGCCTTTTATAGTATCGACACTTTTTCACGTTCTTTAAACTAGAATAGGTTTATATAATATTTTATTTGATAACTTTTCTTAAACGTTCATATAATAGTACAAATATGATTGAAATAACAATACCTTTAATAATATTAAATGGAATGATGCCAGATAAAATTATAATTTTTAGATTACCAACTACATCACCTAAATTAAAAATCATGCCATATAGAGGTAATAGTACAAAGTAATTAAGGATACTAAGTACGATTGTCATAACAACTGTACCAACTATTAAACCAATAATTAATGAACGATTAGAATTAGAACGTACACGTTTACTTACATAATAAGCTGAAAGTAGAAAACTTATGCCAGCTAAAACGTTAGCCACAGGGCCAACTGGATCTCCCATATTAAATAAAAAGTTAAGAATATTTTTGATAAGCGCTACTATTACACCAGCCATTGGTCCTAATATAAATGTAGCTAGCAATGTAGGCACATCACTAAAATCAAGTGTTAAGTATGGCGGTAAAAATGGCAATGGAAATTTAATAAACGTTAGGATAAACGCGATTGCCCCCAACATACTTATAGTAATAAGACGTTTGTTTTGTTGCATATTAAATTTTCTCCTTCCATTCATCTTACATAGAATTGGAGATAATTTGCGCAACAAAAAACCTCCATCTCCTCCCATCCAGACTATACTGTCGGCTTCAGATTTACACTGAATCAGCCACTTCATAAGAAGCGGGTCGCAGGCTTAATTTACTGCCGGTTGGGACTTGCACCCTACCCCGAAGATGAATTGTATAATTATTTATTTAAATCTTACATGAAGCATATGAATTGTGCAATACTGTTGCTCAATTAAAAGAAGACCGTTTAAACCAATTAATTAAGTAATTAAAAAGTTTAAACGGTCTTATTATAATACAATAGTGTTTAAGATATTGTTTGTGGCTTAGGTAATCGGATAATAAATGTTGTGCCTTCATTAACTTCACTTTGAACAGAAATTGAACCACCATGTTCTTCGATTATCATTTTACAAATAAATAATCCTAAGCCTGTTCCCTGTTTACCTCTTGTTCTAGAACCCTCTACTTTGTAGAAACGGTCAAATACAAGTTCTAGATGCTCTGGCGCTATACCACTACCAGTATCACTGATATATAGTATTTGATCATCCTCAGTTGAAGATGTAGTGATAGTAATTGAGTCACCTGGTTTAGTATAACGTGTCGCGTTATCGATTAAGTTAGTGAGAACTTGGTCGATACGATCGGCGTCATAATACCAAAGTTCATTACCAACCTCTGGCGATAAATTCATATCCAATTCTAAATCCAATGCTTGTTGACGATATTTCATTTGTATTTTTGAAAGAAGTGTTTGAATTGGCTGAACTTCTTTGTTTACCGTCAAGCCTTCAGCATCCATGCGTGCCACATTTAATAATTCGTTTACTAATCGATTAAGACGCTTAGTTTCATCAAGAACAATGGATAATGAATCTCTTATTTCTTCTGGCTCTGTAACAATACCATCAACAATTGATTCGGTATAGCCTTGTAATAATGAAATTGGTGTACGTAGTTCATGTGATACATTAGCTATGAAATCTTTCTTCATTTGGTCAAGATTATGTTCATTTGTCATATCCCTGATAATCACTACAATGCCACTACGCCCGTCTTGTTGAATTCGCTCGATATAACTCATAATAAATACATAGTATTTAGAGTTAAATTCATATTCATTAAATTCTGTACCTTTAGATTTAAAGGTCTTTTCAATTTGTCTTTCGATTTCTTGGTAAGTATTATTATCAATTGTAGGAATGATATCATCAGCCATTTTATTAGATAAAATGATCTCTCTATTATCATTTAGACCTAAAACGCCTTCCACCATTGAATTAATCAAACTATCTCGAATATTTTTTTGTGTTGATAATGCTTCAATGTTTTCCTGGATTTCATGGCTCATATGGTTGAAGGTATGAGAAAGTTCTCCGATTTCGTCTTTTGTAGAGACCGTCGTTTTTTGAGAATAATCTCCCTTTGATACATTAATAGCTTGTGATCTTAACTCTCTCAATGGTTTAGTTATACGATTTGATAAAAAGAACGCAAATATAGTTGAGATAGCTAAGAAAATGATTGCGGTAATTAAGATAATAATTGTTATCGCATTATTAGTATCTTCTATAGATTTTAAATCTTGGAAAATAAATACAGCACTATATTTAGAATTAGCGTTATCTTGTGCTTGCATTGGATAACCTAATAAAATGTATGAATGTGAATTTCCGTTTTCTCTAATAGTTACGTTCTGGGTTGCTGATTTGCCCTGTGAAAATACTTGCTTAAAGTGACCATTATTATGTATTTCTTGGAGCATTTTATTTTTAGTCTCACTGTTTGAATGATCAGCCTTCGTATCTTTGTTAGTCATTATAATGACGCCACCTGAACCATCAATCAGTTGTTGACTATGTTTAATAGCAAGAGATTTATTATCAGCTTTCTCGACGAGATGACTAATCCTTGACGCATCTTCTCGAATTGAATTTTCAGTTTGTTGAGTATAGTAATATTGAATAAAGGTGATTAAAGCAGCACTTAATAAAATTAAAACTGTCGTTACTATAAATAAAATAGTTAACCACAGTTTTATGACGACACTATTTAGTCGGTTCTTCACTAGATTTTACCTCGAATTTGTAACCAACGCCCCACACTGTTTGAATCATATGAGCTGCGTCAGCAGAAACGCGATTTAGTTTTTCTCTTAAACGCTTAACGTGCGTATCCACGGTTCTTAAATCACCATAAAATTCATAATGCCATACTTCTTTAAGCAGCTGTTCACGATCAAATACTTTATTTGGTGTTTTAGCTAAATAGATAAGTAGTTCATATTCTTTAGGTGTTAAGTTAACTTGTTGATTATCCGCTAAGACAAAATGTGCATCGTTATCAATAAGTAAGTGATTAAATTCAATAACGTCTCTTGCATGAGGTTCACTTTGTTCTGGTTGAGATGATTGAGTTCTACGTAATAAAGCTTTAACTCTAAGGACCACTTCTCTAGGTGAAAATGGTTTGACAATATAATCATCAGCACCAGATTCAAATCCTTCAACTCTATTCGTTTCCTCGCCTTTTGCAGTAAGCATAATAATTGGAGTGTTCTTATGCTCACGCAATTTAGATGCCATTTCAATTCCATCCATTTCAGGAAGCATTAAATCTAAAAGAATGCACGCATAGTCATTTTCAATGGCAAGATCATAAGCTTCTTTACCGTCACTTGCTTCATGAATAGTAAACGATTCTCTTTCTAAGTATAGTTTTAATAATCTTCTAATTCTATCTTCATCGTCTACAATTAATATTTCTTTCGTCATTTTGCTTTTTACCTCCTACACATGCTCTTTACTCCATTTATTATAGCATATAGAACTAGTGAAAGCTTTATCTAAAGATATACTTTGTGAAAAAATTAGCAAGCGTAATTGCTAAAACTTATTTTCAGTTATATAGCTAATTATTTACCGTTTTCTGCCATATGTCTTAAAACTTTAACTTCATGAGGAGTTAAGACACGACCTTCTCCAGCATTTAAACCTTTAAGATCTAGGTTTCCTAACTCAATACGTGTTAATTTATCTACTTTATGGCCAAAATGCTCAAACATACGTCTTACTTGTCTATTACGTCCTTCGCTAATAGTAATTTCTACAAGCGTTGTGTTTCTTTCTTTATCTTGTTTTTTTACTTTAACTTGAGCGGGTTGTGTAATGCCATCTTCTAATTCAATACCATTTTCTAATGCTTTAACTTCTTCACGCATTAGGTAGCCTTTTAATTTAGCGACGTATTTCTTTTGAATATGGTATCTTGGATGAGTCATTAGATTTGTGAATTCACCGTCATTTGTAAGTAATAATAAACCTGATGTATCATAATCAAGACGACCGACTGGATAAATTCTAGTTTCTAAGTCCTCAAAATAGTCTGTAACTACTCTACGGCCTCTATCATCAGAAACACTCGTAATAACTTGAGTAGGTTTGTAGAATAAAATATACATTTTATCTTCTTGTTCAATTTTAATCCCTTCAACTTCTACATTGTCTGAAGGTTTTACTTTGGTACCTAATTCGGTTACAACTTCACCATTCACTCTAACTTTACCTTCAGTTATTAAAGTTTCTGCTTTTCTTCGTGACGTATAACCACTATTTGCAATTCGTTTTTGAAGTCTTTCTAATTCTTTGCTCATTTTGAATCTCCTTTTTGATTTACAAGGTTACTGAAGAAGTCTTCCATTTCTTCTTCATCTTCTTCAGTTGTAGGTAAATCTTCTATTTTTTCAATACCAAATACATTTAAAAATAAATCAGTTGTTTGTAAAAGATGACTACGTGAACTTTCAACATCTTTAGCTTCAATCAGACCACGAGCAATTAAAGTACGTACCGCACCATCAGAATTAATACCTCTTATCAGTTCTATGTCACTTCTGGTTAAAGGCTGATTATAGGCAATAATGGATAAAGTTTCCATCGCAGCTTGAGAGAGTTTCATATTTGCTTTTTGTTCAATTAGTTGTTCTATATAGGAAGCGGCTTCTTTTTTTGAAGTTAAAATATAAGTAGAACCAAATTTCTGAATGGTAAGCCCCGTAGAATCATAAGATGAAATCAATTTATCTAGTGCTTCTTTATCTATATCAAGAATTTCAATGAGTTGTTTCTCTTCAAGACCTTCGTCACCGGCTGTATAAAGTAATGATTCTATAATTCCCTTATTATCCAATGTTAAAATTCACTCCTCTGATGATGTTGATGTCATCAAAATTCTTTGATTGTTCTATATTAATGAGACCAGATTTAGACATTTCAAGTATAGCGAGAAAATGTGTTACTACTTGCTCTATCGGTTCATGAAATGTGAACAAACTGAAGAAATTGAAAGATGACTGTTTTTGTAATTGAAGTGAAACCTTTTCAGTAGCTTGTTGAATGGTAAACGATTCTTTTGTAATTTCAACTGATTTAGGCGTGTTAATCGCTACTCTATTTCTCACTCTTTGATACGCTACAATTAATTCGGTTAAATCAATTGTTTGGTTTGCATCCCATGTTGCGTCTTTTTCTAAATGTGATAAATCGGTGGGATGTTTAGTGAAGTATAATTCACGTTCTTTTTTCATATCATTAAGTAATTCCGTATATTGCTTATAGTTTTGATATTCTATTAAACGTCCAACTAACTCTTCTCTTGGATCTTCAACAATTTCATCGTCCATTTCTTGTTGTGGTAATAATAGTTTGCTTTTAATCATTAATAATTCAGAAGCCATGACTAAGTATTCACTCGCCCCATTAATTTCAAGCTGTTTCATCGCATGGATATATTGCATGTATTGTTCAGTTAGAGACTTCATAGGAATATCATAAATATCAATCTCATATTTCTGTATTAAGTGTAGTAACAAATCTAACGGGCCGTTGAAGGCATCTAATTTTACTTCATACATAGTTATCGTCCTCATAAAAATTCTATAACGTGCATAATTCACTAGAGTATTATAGCATGAATATCATAAACATTTAAATTAAGGATGATGTAGATTGGAACAAGCATTAATAAATTTCTATTATCATTTTCATAAGCATCAACATTATTTTCTCTGCCATGATATCTTAGAAGAGGCTTGGAAGATGAACCCATCTTTTTCCAAAAAGGATGCTATTGTAAGTTTAATCCTATTTTCAACTGCGATGTATCATTTTAGAAGACATAATTTTAAAGGCGCTTTGAAAAGTTTCCAAAAGGCATTACTTACTTTTCAACAAGCGTCAGATAAAGCAGATATAGGTTTAAAAGAAAAGGACTATATTAATTTAATAGAAAAACAAATCGATAATGTAATGAATCACCATACATTTATACCTGTATATTTACCTGTGACTAATTATATGGAAAAGTTAATATATAAAGTTTATCCAGATTATGAATTTAAACACTTACCAGTGAGAGAAGATTACATTGTACATCACCATTTGTTAAGAGATAGAAGAGAAGTTGTAGAAGCTAGACAACAAGCACTTCTAAATAAACATAGAAAAAGAGACGAGACAGAAATCTAATATTTTACAAAGATTTCATTGTCTCGCCCCGATATGGCGACATAAAAGAAAGGCATTAGATTTAATACACCCATATCTTAGTCAACCAGTGTTTAAGAGTTTTAGCCTCTTTTTACTTACACTCTAGGATGAAATTGATTATACATTTGTCTAATTTGGGTTTTTGAAACGTGTGTATATAATTGTGTTGTGGATATATCTGAATGACCTAACATTTCTTGAACCGCACGTAAATCAGCCCCATTTTCAAGTAAATGAGTGGCAAATGAATGTCTTAACGTATGAGGCGTTAACGTTTTAGTAATATTCGCTTGTAAACCATATTGTTTAATAATCTTCCAAATGCCTTGACGTGTTAAAGGTCGGCCATGCATATTTAGAAACAATACGTTAGTGACGGTGTTCTTTAATAATTGCGGTCGAACGTTATTAATATAAGTGTCTAAGTATTCAATAACTGTATCACCAAGAGGGATAATACGTTCTTTATTCCCCTTACCGAACACTTTTACAAACCCCATAATTAAATTAATATCTTCAATTTCTATTCGAATTAATTCAGAAACACGCATTCCAGTCGCATACAATAATTCAAGAATTGTGCGATCTCGATAACCATTATTCTTATTTAGATTTGGTGTTTCTAAAAGTTCAAGTACTTCATCAACTTCTAGTACGTCTGGGAGTTTCTTTTCATACTTAGGTGTTTCAATTAACACAGTAGGATCTTTAGCTGCATATTTTTCACGTAATGCAAATTGGTGAAAACTGCGTATTGTAGAAATAAAACGGGCAATTGATTTTGAGGAAGCACCTTCATCGATTAAATGGCCTAGACATTCTTGGATTGTTTGACGGTCGATAAAATCTATATGTGCGATTTTATGTTCTGACATATATGTTTTATATTTATTTAAATCTCGACGATAAGCACCAATTGTATTCTCACTTAACCCTTTTTCTATTTGAATAAATTTTAAATATTCTTCGATAATTGTATCCATAACAACACCTCTATTTTTCAGAAAAGGAATAGAAAAGGATTCATGTTTAACTTTTTAAGTTTCAATCTTTACATGAACCTTTATCATCCTGTCTCACCAATCAATTCTTTATTGATTTTTTTTAGCTTGGCATTCGGCACAAACGCCATGAAATGTTAATCTGTGGTCTAAAATTTTGAAATTGTATTCAGATTCTACACGTTCTTCTACTTGAGGTAATAAATCTTCATGAATTTCATCTACTTTACCACATTCCATGCATACTAAGTGGTGGTGAAAGTGTTTAGCGCCCTCTTTTCTAAGGTCAAAACGAGCCACGCCATCACCGAAGTTGATTTTATCAACTACTTTTAGTTCGGCAAGTAATTCTAAAGTTCTATAAACAGTGGCTAAACCTATTTCAGGCGCTTTATCCTTTACTTTTAAGTAAACATCTTCTGCACTAAGATGATCCTTTTCATTTTCAATTAAGACACGCACTGTTGCTTCACGTTGAGGTGTTAATTTATATGAAGATTGTTGTAATTGTTGTTTTACTCTATTTAATCGTTCTTCCATGGGAGCGACACTCCTCTATTAATAATTATAATCATTTTAATTTGAAAATATTTCAATTACTAAATTACCAATATTTTCGCTAAAAAGCAAGTCGTAAGCCATTCTTATTTAGAATGATTATAATTTAATAATACATGTTGTAATCCAATGATAGTTTTAGCATCTTCAATTTCGTTACTATCAAGTAAGGCTTTAATATCTTTAACAGGAACTTTATGTAATTCCACAAATTCGTCGTCATCAAGATTTAGTGTGCCTTCACTTAATTGATCTGCAAAGTAAATCGTTAATTTTTCATTTGAAAAGCCTGGTGACCCATACATATTTGTAATTAACTCTAAATCTTTTGCAATATAGCCTGTTTCTTCTTCTAATTCACGTTTCGCTGCTTCTTCTCTTTCTTCGTCTTCTTCTAATTTACCAGCTGGTAGTTCTAATAATGGTTTTTCAACAGGTTTACGATATTGTTCAACTAACAGTACTTCGTTCTCAGGTGTAATTGCACAAACTGCGACAGCACCATTGTGATAAACTAGTTCGCGTTTAGAAGTATTGCCATCCGGTAGCTCTACATCATGTATTTCTAAATCGATAATTTTACCGTTATAAATTACTGTTCTATCAAAAGTCTTTTCATTAAATTCCATTTAATTCACGTCCCTTTTAATTCGTTATATTAATTGATAAGATAAATGCGTTACCTAAAGTGTATCGAAAGGAGATTGGACATGCAAAAAAATATTTTAAAGAGTGGCATCGAAATTTCAGAACTAGGTTTAGGTTGTATGAGTTTAGGAACTAATTATCAAGAGGCTGAACCAATTATCGAAAGTGCAATTGAAAATGGTATTACTTATTTTGATACCGCTGATATATATGACAGAGGAACAAATGAAGAAATCGTGGGTAAAGCACTAAAAAAATATCAAAATAGAGATGATATTGTTATTGGTACAAAAGTTGGAAATCGTCCAACAGAAGATGGTGGTACAACTTGGGATCCTTCAAAAAAACATATTAAAGAGAGCGTTAAGGGATCTTTAAAACGTCTCGGGTTAGACCATTTAGATTTATATCAACTGCATGGAGGCACAATTGATGATCCATTAGATGAAACGATTAGTGCATTTAATGAATTAAAACAAGAAGGTATTATTAAAGCGTATGGTATCTCATCAATTCGCCCTAATGTCATCGATTATTATTTAAAACATAGTGAAATTGAAACAATTATGTCTCAATTTAATCTCATCGATAATCGACCAGAAAAACTATTAAATGATATACACGCTCATAATGTTAAAGTTTTAGCACGTGGTCCAGTATTTAAAGGATTACTAACTTCCAATAGTGTTAAGGCTTTAGATAATAAATTTAATGAAGGTATCTTTGACTATAATCATCATGATTTAGGTGAAACAATTGCCTCTATTAAAGAAATTGAAAGTAATTTGAGTGCCCTTTCATTTGAATATTTAAAATCTCATGATGCACTTGGCTCAATTATTGTAGGCGCTAGTTCTCCTGAACAAATAGAAGAAAATGTGAGAAATTATCACAAAAAAGTAAGTTTAGATCAAGTTAAAGTTGCCCGTGAAAGAGTTAAAAATCTCGAATACACACAACATTTAAAATAAAACTTATCAATAATTTTAATAGTCCAGGGAGTTAGTATCTTCCCTGGCTATTTTTATTTCTTTAAAATTGCGAGCTTTTTTAAGGATATTCGTTTTCGGTTATTTTTTTAGTATAACTTTTTATATAAGGAGTTATCCCCTAGTGATGCACTATCTAGAGCAACGTTCATGACTTCTCCTCTAAGTATTATTTCGTGAAATTTAAATTCAACAAATTCTTGTTCCGAAGCTTCTAATGAATCATAATGCTCATGCCCTAATAAATCTCTAAATGTAAACGTACTATGAAGTTCTAAAGTAGGAATATTTTCAACTGCCTGTTTGACATGATGATTGACGTAACACAACATGATAACCCCTCCAATTTAAATGCTAACTTTTATTTTTAAAAAATGGTGTTAGCCATTGTTCAAATCTTCTCGGCGCTAAATGATATAACTTTAGTAATTGATGCATCCATTTAGGTTTGTTAATTTCTTTTTCCTGTTTAATTATGCCCTCTACTACTTCACTTGCTAATTGCTTAGGGTCTAACATAAGCGCTTCATACTTCTGAGCGTATGCTAGTATGGGGTCAGCCTTTTCGTGAAATGGTGTTTGAATCGGTCCAGTATTTACCGACATCACATGATAGTTAGGTTCCTCAATTCTTAAAGCGTTAAGAACAGCGTTTAAAGCGGCTTTGGAAGCACCATAATGAGCGGCATGCGCCTGTGTCACATAGGCTGCTTGGCTAGCAATCCCAACTATTGAAGCATTCGTAGTGAAATGAGTGCGTAAGACATTCAATATAAGATTAAAACTAATCACATTCACGTCATAGGTTTCAATCATTTCTTTAGGTGAATGTTGCTGAATAGACTTAAAATAGCCTAAACCAGAACTATAGATTAAGCCATGTATTGGTTTATTGATATTTGACGCTAATTTAAAAATTGCTTCCCTATTTTGTAAGTCACATTGAACCATCGAGACCTTATTATGATATGTTTTAAAATCAATTTGGTTAAATTTTTGAGGGTTTCGAGCAATAATCGTCACGTAAGCGCCACGTTTAAGAAGTTGTTTAACAATTTCTAATCCTAAACCACTCGTGCCTCCTGTTACTACATAATGGTTGCCAATCATGATGACTTCTCCTCCTTTAAAGATTCATACTTATACTAACGTATTCATACTATTTGATAAAGAAAATAATAAATAAGCCTGGAAGAGATAACTTAGCAAAGTAACCACTAGTTTGCCATGATGATTGTATAATATGTTACTATGGTTTTATAAAAAATAGAGTGAGGATGATGTAGTCAATGAAATTAGTATTCTATGGCGCTGGAAATATGGCGCAAGCAATTTTCAAGGGAATTATTAACTCTAAGAAATTAAATTCAGATGATATCTATCTTACAAACAAATCTAATGAAGAAAGTTTAAAGAAATTTGCGGAAGAATTAGGAGTAGAATATAGTTACGATGATGAAGCCTTATTAAAAGATGCAGATTATGTATTCTTGGGAACTAAACCATATGATTTCGAAACAGTAGCAAAACGAATCCGTCCTTATATTACTGATGAAAATCGTTTTATCTCTATTATGGCAGGTTTACCTATCAACTATATTCATGATCAACTACAAGTTACAAATCCAATTGCTCGAATCATGCCTAATACGAATGCTCAAGTCGGTCATTCTGTTACAGGGATTAGCTTCTCAGGGAATTTTGGACCTAAATCTAAAGATGAAGTAATTGATTTAGTAAATGCATTCGGTTCAGTCATTGAAGTAGATGAAGATCATTTACATCAAGTTACTGCAATTACAGGCAGTGGTCCAGCCTTCTTATATCATGTGTTTGAACAATATGTTAAAGCTGGTACAGAATTAGGCTTGGAAAAAGGACAAGTTGAAGAATCTATTAAAAATTTAATTATTGGAACGAGTAAAATGATTGAACGTTCTGATTTAAGTATGGAACAATTGCGTAGAAATATTACATCTAAAGGTGGTACGACACAAGCAGGTTTAAATGCTTTAGATCAACATGATATTAAAGGCATCTTTGAAGATTGTCTAAACGCAGCAGTAAGTCGTAGTATTGAATTATCTAAAAATGACGATAACTAATATAATCATTTAAAAATAGCCCCTAGAATCTTTGTTATTCTAGGGGTTTTTGACATGGCACATTAAATTTTAAACGTATCAAAGTCTTTCACAAACTCAAAATTTGGTGTTTGTTCTTTGGCTTGTAAGTCCAATTTTATTGAGTCAATGACATCATGATTGTAACGGTTACTTAAATGAGTAATTAAGCTTCGTTTTACATTAGCTTGTTCTATTAAATCAAAGACATCTTCTATATGACTATGATGATAGTTATTTGCTAATGTTTTATCACCCTCTATATACGTAGCTTCGTGAACCATAACGTCAGCGTTTTCAGCTATATAAAATTCATTTTTACAAGGCTTAGTGTCACCAAAGATTGATACAATTGGTCCAGGTTTAGCAGGCCCTTTAAAATCATCTGAATTAAATATTTGGCCTTCATGTTCAAACGTCTCATAAATTTTAACTTCTTGATATTTAGGTCCAGGTTCTAAACCTATCGCTTTAAGTGCATTAACATCAATAGTTCCTGGAGTAGTTGGCGATTCAATGCGATAACCATATGATGGGATGCCATGATTTAATAGTTTAGCAGAAACTGTAAAACCGTCATGATGATATGTAAAGTTATTATCTATTTCAATATATGTAATAGGATAATTTAAATGGGATTCTGATAATCTTAAAGTAGTTTCAATAAAATTTTGTAATCCCTTTGGCCCTATAATCGTTAGTGGCTTATCTTCCCCACCTTGAAATGAGCGACTTGTTAATAAGCCGGGTAATCCAAAGATATGGTCGCCATGCATATGCGTGATAAATATATGATTCACTTTGCCAAGTTTAATCGAATGATGCAAAATTTGATGTTGTGTACCTTCCCCAACGTCAAATAGCCAAATAGAATTCGAATAAGGTTCTAGATTTAAAGCGATGGCTTGAGTATTTCTTTCTTTAGTTGGCAACCCAGCGCTTGTACCAAAAAACGTCACTTCCATTCATATGCCTCCCTTTTTCTCCAATATATTTTATCACATCTCCCATTGATTGTTATAATAAGAAATGAGATTAACTAACAAGAAACAATTTAAGGTATAATGATATTAATAAATTATTAAATTGCTCGTCTTTCATTTCATATGTACATCCTGAAAATAATATATACATTTTAGGCAAAATTGTATGAAGCGGTGTCAATTTATTTTATAATAAATTAATCATAGCAATTAAAGAATTGAGGTTTTGATCTTGAGTAAACATACTAAACATATTCCTTGTTTAATTACTATCTTCGGGGCAACCGGAGATTTAAGTCATAGAAAATTATTTCCATCTCTTTTCCATTTATTCCAACAAGACAATTTAGACGAACATATTGCCATTATTGGTATTGGACGTCGAGATTACACAAATGAAGTCTTTCGTGAACAAGTTAAAGAGTCAATAGCAACACATGTGAAAGATACTGATCAAATAGATGAATTTATGGAACATGTTTATTATTTTAAACATGATGTTAGCGATGAACAAAGCTATCATGCACTCTTAGATTTCTCTAATGAACTTGATAGTAAATATCAATTAAAAGGTAATCGTCTATTCTATTTAGCGATGGCTCCTCAATTCTTTGGCGTTATTTCTGATTATTTAAAATCAGCTGGCCTTACTGAAACAAATGGATTTAAACGATTAGTCATCGAGAAACCATTCGGTAGCGATTTAAAATCAGCTGAACAATTAAACAATCAACTACGTCAATCATTTAAAGAAGAAGAAATTTATAGAATTGACCATTACTTAGGTAAAGACATGGTCCAAAATATTGAGGTACTTCGCTTTGCGAATGCGATGTTCGAACCATTATGGAATAATAAATATATTTCTAATATTCAAGTGACTTCATCTGAAGTTCTAGGTGTAGAAGATCGTGGTGGATACTATGAATCTAGTGGCGCATTAAAAGATATGGTTCAAAACCATATGCTTCAAATGGTAGCTTTATTAGCGATGGAAGCGCCTATAAGTCTTAAGAGTGAAGATATCCGTGCTGAGAAAGTTAAAGTACTTAAATCTCTAAGACAATTAAAACCACAAGAAGTGCGTCAAAACTTTGTACGTGGTCAATATGGTGAAGGTCATATAAACGATACTAAAGTAAAAGCATATCGTGACGAAGATCGTGTAGCTGAGGACTCTAACACCCCTACGTTTGTATCAGGTCGCTTAACAATTGATAATTTCCGTTGGGCAGGCGTACCTTTCTATATTCGAACAGGTAAACGTATGAAATCTAAAACGATTCAAGTCGTAGTTGAATTTAAGGAAGTTCCATTAAATCTTTATTATCAAACAGATAAACTTCTTGATTCTAATCTTCTAGTGATTAATATTCAACCTAATGAAGGCTTGTCACTTCATTTAAACGCTAAAAAGAATATTCAAGGTATTGATACTGAACCAGTTCAATTATCTTATGCCATGGGCGCGCAAGATAAGATGAACACAGTAGATGCTTACGAAAACTTATTATTTGATTGCCTAAAAGGTGATGCTACGAACTTTACTCACTGGGAAGAATTAAAATCTACTTGGAAATTTGTGGATGTCATTCAAAAGGAATGGACGATGAATGAACCTAATTTCCCTAATTATGAATCAGGCACAAATGGTCCACTAGAAAGTGACTTATTGTTAAGTAGAGATGGTAATCACTGGTGGGACGATATTCAATAAATTTAATGTAAACTTTACAATTGAATAAGTCGAAGTATATGGGAAGACAGCTCATTTGAAGCGGTGTCTTCCCTTTTTTGAATTGTTTGTGAAAAAATTTTATGTTATAGCACACGTTAAGATGTATATTTTCTAAAAATAAGGTAAAATATGAGTTAATGATTGTAAATTTATTGGAGTGAAAGTTTTGAACGTTATCAAGCAGATACAACAGGCAATCGTATTTATCGAAGACCGTTTATTAGAGCCGTTTAATTTGCAAGAGTTAAGTGATTACGTTGGTCTTTCTCCTTACCATCTGGATCAATCATTTAAAATGATTGTAGGACGCTCACCTGAGAGCTATGCGCATGCTAGAAAAATGACAGTAGCAGCAAAAGAGATGATACAAAGTTCTTCGAGACTTGTAGATGTGGCAAAAAAATATAATTATGTGAGTTCAAATGACTTTGCGAATGATTTTAGTGATTTTCATGGTATCTCACCTATACAAGCATCTACCAAAAAAGATGAATTAAAGTTACAAGAACGTCTTTATATAAAATTAACAACCACTGAACGTGCACCTTATCCATATAGATTAGACACAACAGACGATATCGCACTAGTAGGCTACGTTCGATTTATTGAAGGAAATGATTTGTCTAATCCTTATAAAGTTCCTGATTTTTTAGAAGATTTATTTCTTGATGGTAAAATAAAAGATTTAAAAAGATATAATAATATAAGCCCTTTTGAGTTATTTGTAATTACTTGTCCTTTAGATGAAGGTGTAGAAATATTTATAGGCGTTCCGAGTGATCGCTACCCTTCTCATTTAGAAAGTAGATTATTGCCTGGTCATCATTATGCAAAATTCAATTTACAAGGTGAAATTGATTATGCTGTAAATGAAGCCTGGTATTACATTGAATCAAGTTTACAACTTACTTTACCTTATGAAAGAGACAGCTTGTATGTCGAAATTTATCCTTTTGATATCTCATTTGAGGACCCATTCACTAAAATTCAATTATGGCTACCTATTGAACAAGACGACTATGATGATTTAGATTAATTTAAAAATTTAAAGAGACTTAAAATTAAACACTAAAATGTAAGAGGCTGGGACATAAATCCTAAAATAATAGCGTAGAGATGATTCAGTACATGATTGAATCACCTCTACGCTTCTCTTTTATCAATACTTCGTATTGTTTGGCTCCCGTTCTTACTGTAATGTAAGCTATTTCCTAGGGGGGAGCGGGGAAGAAATCTAATGTAATTTCAAAGATTTCGTAGTCCCACCCCGGCAAGGTTGACTAGAAATGAAGAAAGTACAGATTGGACGCATCTTCATTTCAGACAACTACTGCCAGGTCGAGACAAGGTCTCGACACTCATCCTATTCCCTCAGGAGTCTCGCCAACAATACTATGTTATATAAATAAAGAAAATGGTAATTTCTATTGAAAACAGATAGAAATTACCATTTTACCTTTAAACCGAAATGTTTATGTCCCAGACGCTTCTCTTTTTATCAATGCTATGTTAGTTTCAGGTACATTTAAATTAAAAAATCTTAAATAGTTGCTACGAAAGCTTCGTATGGTTTAAGTGCTTTAAGGTCAATGTCAGTATGATAATTATGAAGTTTAATACCATCTTTGGTTAAATCAAATGGTAACTCTAATGAAGCATTGTCACCAGTAAGATTTCCAACTACTACTACTGTTTGACCATTAAGTTGACGTGTATAAGCGAACACTTTGTCATTATCAACATCTACTAAATCAAATTGTCCATACGTATAAATATCATCTGATTTTTTCAATTGAATCAAATCTTTATAGAAATTTAATACTGAATTGTCATCTTGTAACTGGTCTTCGACATTAATTGACTTATAATTTGGATTAACTGGGAACCAAGGTTCGCCCTTCGTAAAGCCACCATTCTCTGAATTATCCCACTGCATAGGTGTACGTGAGTTATCACGATTTTCCATCTTATATTTATCCAATAATTGATTAACATCGCCACCTTGTTCTTTGACGATTTGATATTCATTTTTAACAGCAACATCATTAAATGTTTCAATACTCTCAAATGGATAATTCGTCATACCAATTTCTTGGCCTTGATAAATAAACGGCGTGCCTTGTTGTAAGAAGTAAACTACAGCGTGACTTGTAGCAGATTCAAACCAATAATCTTTATCATTACCCCACGTTGAAACTCGACGCGGTTGATCATGGTTTTCAATAAATAATGCATTCCAACCTACACCTTCTAATGTCTTTTGCCAACGATTTAATACTTCTTTATAGGCTTTTACATCAAATTGTGAATCACCTGTGCTCCATAAGCCTAGATGCTCGAATTGGAAAATCATATTAAATTTCCCTTTATCTTCGCCGACCCATTCTTCAGCATTATCTGGATTTACACCGTTAGCTTCACCTACCGTCATGATGTCGTAATGACTTAAAGATTCGTCTTTCATTTCTTGTAGCCACTCTTGAATACCAGGTTGATTCATATCTACATCAAACGCTGGAGCATATCTTTTACCTTTAGGAACCGGTAAGTCCCCTGCTTCAAACGTCTTCTTGATATGAGTAATCGCATCGACTCTGAATCCGTCGATCCCTTTTTCAAACCACCAATTCATCATACTAAAGACAGCTTCACGTACTTCTGGATTATTCCAATTTAAATCCGGTTGCTTTTTACTAAAGAGATGGAAATAGTATTGATCAGTTACTTCGTCAAATTGCCAAGTAGACCCGTTAAAGATACTTTCCCAATTGTTCGGTTCTGAGCCATCTGGTTTAGAGTCTGCCCAAATATACCAGTCACGTTTAGGATTGTCCTTACTTGATTTAGATTCAATAAACCATGGATGTTCATCTGACGTATGGTTCACTACTAAATCTAGAATTAATTTCATGCCTTTGTCATGAACCTTTTCCAATAGAAGATGGAAATCCTCCATCGTTCCAAACTCATCCATAATAGCTTGATAATCACTAATATCATAACCATTATCATCATTCGGTGATTGGTACATTGGACTTAACCAAATCACATCAATCCCTAAGTCCTTTAAATAGTCTAATTTCTCTATAATACCAGGTAAGTCCCCAATTCCATCATTATTACTATCATTAAAGCTTCTAGGATAGACTTGATAAGCTACGGCTTCTTTCCACCAATTTTTAGTCATAATTTAATCTCCTTTGTCTTTGCACACATTTTGATATGTATTTCTATTTTTGAAAATGAAATTGCTAGGCGAATACATTAACTTGATATTTTGACTAGTTAATCGGAATATAAGTAAGCGATTTCATATATGAGTATACTCATATCGTAATAATTTAAGAAATATAAGTCAATTAACTAATAAAAATAACTAAATAAACAAACAAAATTTTATAAAAAAATGGCTGAAATTGCTAACGACAAAATCAACCATTTTAAATATTAGTATTAAACCAAGATTATAAAAACTATTACTCTTCTTCAACCCATTGTGTATGGAATACGCCTTCTTTATCTTTACGTTGATAAGTATGCGCACCAAAGTAATCACGTTGTGCTTGAATTAAGTTAGCAGGTAAGTTCTCAGAGCGATAGCTATCATAATAGTTAACACTTGCAGAGAAACCAGGCGTTGGTACACCATTACGTACGCCAGTAGCTACGACATCTCTTAATGCATCTTGATAGTCTGTAACGATATCTTTAAAGTAAGGATCTAATAATAAGTTTTGTAATTCAGCATTATTATCATAAGCGTCTTTAATTTTTTGTAAGAATTGTGCACGAATGATACAACCTTCACGCCAAATCATAGCTAAATCGCCTAATTTAAGATTCCATTCATTTTCTTCACTTGCTTTACGCATTTGAGCGAAACCTTGTGCATATGAACAAATTTTACTCATATATAATGCTTTACGAATTTTTTCTAAAAATTCTTCTTTATTACCTTCAAATTTAGCGTTAGGTCCATTTAATTCTTTAGAAGCATTCACACGCTCTTCTTTAATTGATGAAATAAAACGAGCAAATACTGATTCAGTAATGATAGTTAATGGAATACCTAATTCTAATGCGTTGATTGAAGTCCATTTACCTGTACCTTTTTGGCCAGCAGTATCAAGAATTTTTTCAACTAGAGCATCATTATCTTCATCTAGTTTAGTGAAAATATCGCCAGTAATTTCAATTAAGTAGCTTTCAAGTTCGCCAGCATTCCATTCTTTGAAAGTTTTTGAAATTTCTTCGTGTGACATGCCTAATAAATCTTTCATCATGGCATAGCTTTCTGCGATTAATTGCATATCTGCGTATTCAATACCATTGTGTACCATTTTTACGTAGTGACCGGCACCGTTTGGTCCGATATATTCAACACAAGATGCACCATCTTTAGCTCTAGCAGCGATAGCGTCTAAGATATCACTTACTTTATTGTAAGCTTCTTCTTGTCCACCTGGCATTAGTGATGGACCAGTAAGCGCACCGATTTCTCCACCAGATACACCCATACCAATAAAGTTAACGCCACTTTGCGCTAATGCTTTATTACGACGAATTGTATCTTGATAATTTGTATTACCACCGTCGATTAAAATATCATCGTCATCTAATAAAGGTAATAAACTTTCAATTGTTGCATCTGTAGCAGGACCAGCTTTAACCATTAATAAAATTTTACGTGGTTTTTCAAGTGAATTCACAAACTCTTCTAAAGAGTATGTTGGATGGATTTGTTTACCTTCTGATTCTTTAACCATTATGTCTGTTTTTTCGCTTGAACGGTTATAAACAGATACACTGTAACCGCGTGATTCAATGTTCCAAGCTAGGTTTTTACCCATTACAGCTAAACCTACTACACCTATTTGTTGAGTCATATTACTTACCTCTCTCATTCAATTTTTCAATAGTATTGTATCATAAAAACGAGAATTACTTCACTAAACTCAATCGTTATTTAGAGACTAATTCGATTATTTTAATCAATTGTTGAGCTAATTGATTTAAAGATTGTACTGAAATTCGTTCTGATGTTGTGTGGATATTTTCATAACCAACCCCAAGTATAACGGTCGGTATGCCGAATGTATTAATGATACTTCCGTCTGAACCACCGCCAGCAATGACAGTATCTCCTGTTAGACCAAGTTCTTTTGCACTATTTATCGCATATTGAGTCACTTCAGCATTATCTTCAATCTTAAATCCAGGATAGCTCTTTTCAATACGAACATGAGCTTCTTCACCTAATTCTTTAGCCGTTGATTCAAATATATCTTTCATATGAGTAACTTGTTGATTGATGCTTTCATCGTTGTGAGAACGTGCTTCAGCTTCTAAGACAACTTCGTCTGCAACAATATTAGTAGCAGAACCACCATGAAATTTGCCTATATTTGCGGTAGTGTACTCATCGATTCTACCTAATTTCATTTTACTTATCGCTTTAGCCGCAATATTAATAGCACTCACGCCTTTATCTGGTGTGCTTGCATGGGCTGTTTTACCTGTTATAGTAGTATGAATAGACATTTGTGTAGGCGCACCCACGACAGTCGTACCTACATGCTGACTTGCATCTACCGCATAACCGAACTGAGCATCAAGTTCGTTGCTATCTAATTCTTTAGCGCCTTTTAGTCCAGATTCCTCTCCTACTGTTATAATAAATTGGATTTGGCCATGAGGTAGATTATGCTCTTGCAAGTATTCAATTGTCTCAATAATAGCTGCTAAGCCCGCTTTATCATCTGAGCCAAGCACGGTAGTTCCGTCTGAATAAATATAACCATCATCGCTTACATGTGGCTTTACATTGATTCCAGGCATGACCGTATCCATATGACTTGTGAAATAAATACTAGGAATGCTATTATCTTCACTTGTGCTTGGTAACGTACAAATAAGATTGTTTGCTCCTAACCATTCTTTCTCAGAAGCATTATCTTCAACTACATTTAACCCAAGCTGTTCAAATTTATTTTTTTAAATGGGTTGAATAACTTCTTCGTGTCCAGTTTCAGAATTAATTTGGACTAATTCTAAAAATGTATCAAGTAATCGTTGACTGTTAACCATTAGTAATAACCCCTTTCTTATATAAATTCTATTCTAACTAATTTTTCACCATATCAAAACTAAATTGATTGCTATTTGTATAAAAATCATTTAAAGTATTTTTATATGTAATTAAATCGAATAAGTTAAGCTTTATCTGTGCTTAATAGTAAGGAGCGTTATAGATTGAACAATAAAGTTTTAAGAATCATCATTATTGTTATGTTAGTTGCAATTGTAGCGGCATTATTACTTACAAGTTTAGTACCACTTATGCATTAATAACATAAAGCGTTCGAATTTAAACATATCTAAGTTTTACTAAATCATGTTTTATATACGCTTTTTATATGAAAAATTAACGACTAGCCCCCTCTTTATTGAATAGAGGGAGTTAGTCGTTTTTTTAAAGAAATGATTTATTTTTATTGTTTAATACGGTTTCTATAAAATAGGAATAAGCCGACAAGAATTGAAGAAAAGGCTATGGTATTGAGCAATGTATTATTTTGAGTGGCACCAGTGTTAGGCAATACACTAGCACTATGAGTTGAAGCGTTAGCTTGAATGTTAGCTTTAGCTTCATAATGATTTGAACTATTGTCATTATTCATAGCATTGTTACTGTTAAGTTTATTATAGTTAGTTGTATTAGGGACATTATTGTTAGTAGGTACGGCATTATTATCAGTTGTATGATTAGCTTTATTTGAAGTTACATTGCGATTAAGCGCATCACCAGGAATAATAGGATCTTCAACTTCTAGAATATCATAATGAGGATTTACGTTAGGAGGAGTAAACGTCCCATCTTTATGAAGAATACCGTGATCCAAACCATTAGTAGCGTTATTGATATTACCATTACTGTAATTACGCTCAGCGGCATGAGCGCTAAACTGAGTGCTAAATAACATACTGCTCATCAAAGTTAAATTAGCTGCTTTTAAATAAAATTTCTTATTCATTTCAACACCTCACTAATATGTTTGATATAACTATATAAATATTTTATAAAATAATCAATATTTTTATTATATTTTACATCAAACAGACTAAAACTTAGTATATTAGAATTTTACTTATTACGGACAAACTAAAAAAGAGATTAAGCAACAAAACATTGCTTAATCTCTATAAATACAATTAAAACTTATCATTACTATATTTCACTATGTAACTTTAATGAACCAAAGTGTGACTTAATATTTAAATATTCTTCTAACTCATTTAATATTTGCATCATACTTGCGCGTGATTTTAAAGATTGATGAGAGCTAGGTAGAGGTAATTCGTCTAGTGTTAAACGTATCTCATACAGTGAATGTAACCTTAATGCAGTATAATCATTACTGTTTACGTTGTTACCTATCTCAGCCATTAATTTTGAAATATCACTGATTAACGGATCATCAACAGTTATTTGATGAATAAGTGGTTGAATTCTACGTAAAAGTTCTAATTGCTCCTGTCTCATATCAAAATAGTGATAATATGAATTTTCATTACGTACAAAATGATTTTTTACATCTTTGAAAGCAATTGATTTAGCTTTACGAATATCTAATTGCAATTTTTCAAAAGAGACTGTTAAATCATTATGATAATTTGTGCATGCATGACTATACGTTTTAAAAATCTCTTTAAAGCCCGTTTCAATTTCTTTCTTCAAATTGCCTAATGTTTTATCGAAGCTAGGCATAATCAAATTCATAATAAAGGCAATGCCTAACCCTACACTTAAAAGTAATATTTCATTAATAATAAGGTGAAGATTAATCGCACTAGCGTTAAATACATGGAGTAATATAACGCAACTTGTAACGACACCTTCTTGAACTTTCAACATTACTGTAATAGGTATAAATAATAAAACAATCAAACCTAAAACTAAGGCATTTTGACCAAGTAAACTGAACACAAGGGAGCCGAATAATAATATTAAAAGACATGATACGAATCGAGATACAATTGCTTGAACAGAGTGCATTTTAGTATGTTTGATACATAAAACGATAAGGATAGCGCTCGATGCATAATTATCGAGCCCCATCCATTTAGCTAAAATAACACCGAGAGTGATACCTACCGCAGTCTTAAGTGTTCTAAATCCAATTTTATAGGGATTTAACTTTAACATTGGTAAGTCCCTCTTATCTTTTTTCGCAATATTTATCGAATAAGCCTTGTAATTGATTAATAACATCCATTACATCGTGACCTTCGATTTGATGACGTTCAATCATTTCGGTAATTTTTCCATCTTTAATAAGTGCAAATGATGGGCTTGAAGGTGCATAACCTTCAAAATAATCTCTAGCTTGTTGTGTTGCTTCTTTATCTTGACCAGCAAAAACAGTAACTAATCTATCTGGTAATTTATCATAATGCAAAGCATGACTTGCTGCTGGACGAGCGATACCGCCTGCACAACCACATACTGAGTTAACCATTACTAGAGAAGTACCATCTTGTTGCAATACTTTATCTACTTCTTCAGCACTTGTTAATTGCTCATATCCTGCAGATTCAATCTCGTTACGAGCTTGATCGACGACACCATTCATATATAAATCAAAGTTTAAATCCATTAGAATCACCTTTCAATCAATTGTTATTTAATGCTATTTTACTAATTTGATAGTCATAGTTCAAATAGCTTGTCTAGTTAATTTACAGGCAAATTAATAGATGTTAGCTGTTTCGATGGCATATTGCTCGATACGTTTTTTCACTTGCGCCATAAAGCGTCCTGTTTGTACGCCATCAAGGATACGGTGGTCAATTGAGATACATAAGTTAACCATATGTCTAATCGCAATCATATCATCGATAACTACAGGTCTTTTTACAATAGATTCTACTTGTAAAATGGCTGCTTGAGGATGGTTAATAATACCCATCGATGATACTGAACCAAACGTACCCGTATTATTAACTGTGAATGTACCACCAGTCATGTCCTCTTGCGTAAGTTTCTTATTACGCGCTTTACGGGCAAGTTCATTAATTTCTATAGCTATTCCTTTAATTGATTTTTCATCTGCATGCTTGATTACAGGAACATATAATTTATCCTCATCAGCAACGGCAATAGAAATATTAATATCTTTGTGTAAGATAATTTCATTATTATCCCAAGTACTATTTAGTAATGGATTAGCTTTAAGCGCTTCAGCCACAGCTTTAATAAAGAACGCAAAGAAAGTTAAATTGTAACCTTCATTTTCTTTAAAAGCATCTTTATAATAATTTCTTGTTTTTACTAAATTAGTCGCATCTACTTCTACCATCATCCAGCCATGTGGAATTTCTGTAGCACTTGTTACCATGTTTTGTGCAATTGCTTTACGCACACCATTGACTGGTATCGTTTTACCAGAATGATTTGATTCGCTTGATGCTTTATTATTTGAAGGAGCAGATGGTATATCTTGGCTAATAGCTGTTTGACTACTATTTTGTGTTGGTTGATTTTGTGTATTTAAAGACGCAGATTGTTGTTCAGAACTTACATAAGCTTCTATATCTTTTTTAGTTACACGACCCTCAAAACCTGTGCCAGGTACTAACGATAAATCGACATTATTTTCTGAGGCAATTTTAAAGACTACGGGTGAAAATCTTCCGTTATTAGCTTGAGATGAACCTGGTGTTTGTTGTTGAGGTTGATTTGTTTCATCCTTATTTTTACCAACATTATTAGAAATGTCGTTACCTTCAAGTGCTAAATTATCATCGCCACTTAAATTGACTTCGCTTTGATTTGAATCTGTGACATTATTGTCATTTGATGAATCAGTTGAATTAGTTGTTTCAATCTTACAGATGATATGATCAACTTGAACAG
Source organism: Staphylococcus sp. acrmy (assembly GCF_022690565.1). Lineage (NCBI taxonomy): Bacteria > Bacillati > Bacillota > Bacilli > Caryophanales > Staphylococcaceae > Staphylococcus > Staphylococcus sp. acrmy. Next base: position 109,737 of record NZ_JALCVE010000003.1, read on the forward strand.
TTTCTCCTTCATTAACTAGAAGTTCTGTAATGGTACCTGATACGGTTGAAGGCACCTCGGCAGTAACTTTATCAGTTACTACCTCACATAAAGGTTCGTATTCATCAACATGATCGCCTACAGATACTAGCCACTGTTCTATAGTTCCCTCATGTACGCTTTCACCTAGTTTAGGCATTTTTACGTCCATTGTATTGCCTCCTTAAAATTGTGCAAGTTCTCGCATTTTAGTTAAGATTTTTTCTGGATTCATCATTAGTTCATTTTCAAGGTTAGGAGAAAATGGCATTGATGGTACATCGGCACCAGCTAATCTTATAATCGGCGCATCAAGTTCAAATAAGCAGTTTTCAGCAATAATTGCAGAAACTTCAGACATGACACTACCTTCTAAATTATCTTCAGTTACTAATAAAATTTTACCATTACGTTTAGCACGTTCAATGATAGTTTGTTTATCTAACGGATAAACGGTTCTTAAATCTACGACTTCTACACTTACTCCATCAGCAGCTAAGATGTCAGCAGCTTGTAAACAGTAATTCACACATAAACCATATGTAAATACAGTAATATCGTCACCTTCACGTTTAACATCAGCTTTTCCTAGAGGAACAGTAAAATAGTCAGTAGGAACTTCTTCTTTTAGAAAACGATAAGCCTTTTTATGTTCGAAAAAGAGCACTGGATCATTAGATTCAACAGAAGAAAGTAATAAGCCTTTAGCATCATATGGGGTTGAAGGAATAACAATAGTTAATCCAGGTGTTGAAGCAAAGATACTTTCAATACTTTGTGAATGGTATAGCCCACCATGAACGCCACCACCAAATGGTGCACGAATAGTAATTGGGCATTGCCAATCATTGTTTGTACGATAACGCATTTTAGCAGCTTCACTAATAATTTGGTTCACTGCAGGTAAAATAAAATCAGCGAATTGAATTTCGGCGATTGGACGTTTACCCATCATTGCAGCGCCAATAGCTGTACCTACGATATTGGATTCAGCAAGTGGTGTATCGATGACGCGTTCAGCACCGTATTTTTCTTGTAAACCACGAGTGGCACCAAATACGCCACCTTTACGTCCTACGTCTTCTCCTAAAATGAAGGTATTAGGATTGTGCTCCATAGCTAAGTCTTGTGCTTGTTGAATAGCTTCAATGTAGCTCATTTTAGTCATTGTTAATACCTCCTTCAGGGTCGTATACATAAGTATAAGCTTCATCTACAGATGGATATTCAGCTTGTTCAGCATCTTTAGTTGCTTTATTTATAATTTCTTTATGAGCTTCTTCAAGTTCAGACAACCATGTATCATCAATAATACCTTGTTCAAATAAATAATCTTTGAATTTTAAATTACAATCTAAAGCTTTTAATGATTCACGTTCCTCTTTAGTACGATATGTATCATCATCGTCAGAAGAGTGAGGTGTCATACGACTCGTAACGGCTTCAATTAAAGTAGCGCCTTCGCCATTGAGGGCTCTGTCACGTGCTTCTTTCATTGCTTTATACATAGCGATTGGATCATTCCCATCGACAGTTTCTCCATGGATGCCATAGCCAATCGCTCTATCAGATAATTTTTCCGCTGCATATTGGAGGGAATCAGGCACAGAGATAGCGTATTTATTATTAATGATGACACACACAAATGGTAATTTATGTACGCCCGCAAAGTTTAAACCTTCGTGGAAATCACCTTGGTTAGAACTACCTTCGCCTACTGTAGCTGTAGCTATGTTAGATTTTTTATCCATTTTCAAAGCTAAAGCAGCACCGACTGAATGTGGTATTTGAGTTGCCACAGGAGAGCTTTGTGATAAGATTCCTTTTTCACGATGGCTAAAGTGTGACGGCATTTGTTTACCGCCCGAATTGATATCATCTTTCTTACCAAATGAAGCAAGCATCGTATCATATGGTGAAATACCCATATAAGTTACGAAAGCTAAATCTCTATAGTATGGAGATGAAATATCTCCTTCTTTCATTGCATAAGCCATTCCAATCTGAGTCGCTTCTTGTCCTTGTCCACTTACAACAAAGGGGATTTTTCCAGCTCTGTTAAGTAGCCATAAGCGTTCGTCGACTTTTCTTCCTAAATCCATCCATTTATAAATTTCTTTAAGGTCTTCTTCTGTAAGGCCGACAGATTTATAATCAATCATCCTATAATTTCCTCCCTATTAAACATGAATTGCTCTATTTTCTATTTTTAATCCTAATTCCATTAATACTTCTGATATTGATGGATGAGCATGCGTAGTAAGACCTAATTCTAATGCTGAACCATTCATAAATTGTAAAAGGGCTACTTCATTGATAAGTTCAGTAACGTGAGGGCCCACCATACTTATTCCTATAATGTCGCCATTATCTTGGTTGGTAACCACTTCACAAAATCCACGTTGTGTAGAATTATCTTCAATTACAGCTTTTCCATTTGCGTTGAAAGGAACTTTGTGAGCTTTCACATTCAGACCTTCTTCTTTAGCTCTATCAATATTGAGCCCTATCGAAGCTATTTCCGGATATGTATATACGCATTTAGGCATTGTATTATAATCAAGAGAAACCGGAGCTTCATTAAACATATGTTCAACCGCTATGACACTTTCTTTAGATGCCACATGTGCTAATTGTAACTTTCCAATACAATCACCGGCAGCATAAATATGTTTATCTTCAGTTTGCTGATATTCATTAACTAATATGTATCCAGCAGTATCTTTTTTTATCTTAGTATTATTTAACCCAATATCATCTGTATTAGGAGTACGTCCAATTGCAACTAAAACTTTTTCGACATTAATTTTAGTCTCGCCAATCGTAATAGCAACATGGTCGCTACCAATTTCGTAAGCGTCTTCGTTTAATTGACAATTTTCAAAAAATTGTACCCCTCTAGCTTCTAATTTTTCTTTTAAAAACTTAGATATTTGAGTACTCTCAGTTGGTAAGATACGGTTTCCTGCTTCAATAACTGTAACTTCTTTTCCTAAATCAATAAGTAAAGAAGCAAATTCTAATCCTATTACACCGCCACCTATAATCGCAACACTCGATGGTAATTCCGACATTTCTAGTAAATCAGTACTAGAAATAATTTGGTTATGATCAAATTCTAAAATCGGCAAACTTTTAGGTGCGGAACCAGTAGCAATAAGTACATTTTGGTTAGGTAATAAATCAGACTCTCCATTACTATATCCTACCGATATTGTTCCACTTTGAGGTGAAAATATTGAAGTACCCATAATACGACCCGTGCCGTTATATACATCAATATGATTCTTCTGCATAAGACTATTAACGCCTTGATACATTTGGTTAACAATTTCCGATTTACGCTCCATCATTTTAGAAAAATCTATTGTAAAGTCGTTGATGTTTACTCCAAAATCAGATGAATGACGTACCGTACGTGTCACTTCTGCAGATTTTAATAATGCCTTAGTCGGGATACAACCCTTGTGTAAGCAAGTTCCACCTAACAATGATTTTTCAACTATGGCAACTTTTTTACCTAATTGTGAGGCTCGAATAGCGGCTACATATCCTGCTGTTCCTCCACCTAATACAACTAAGTCATATTGCTTTTCAGACATATGCTTACTCCTAACTACTCTAAACTTAGTTTTAGGCTAGGACATCATCTTTTAATACTAATCAAGCTTTAGATGATAATGCCCCAACCTACCAATATAATTCATACTTATTTATTTTACATCAAAAAGTTTTATTAATAAATTCATAAACTGATCCTAGTTACTTATGTTATTAATAGTGTATTACTTATTACGATTATTTTGCGCTATCATTTCTTTAGCATTTTCGCGTGTTAACTCTGTTACACTCGCACCCGAAATCATTCGAGCAATTTCATCAACTTTGTCATCATCTTCAAGTTCTTTAACTTGAGTTGTTGTACGATCATCCGTTGAAGCTTTGCTAATTAGTAAATGGTGATCACTCATTGATGCAACTTGAGGCAAGTGAGAGATGCAAATAACTTGAATATATTCAGCTATATCGCGCATCTTTTCTGCCATTTTCTGAGCAGCTTGACCTGAAACCCCTGAATCCACTTCGTCGAATAAAATAGCAGTTTGACCACGTGATTGGACGAATATACTTTTAAGGGCGAGCATAATTCGAGACAATTCACCGCCTGAAGCAATTTTATTAAGACTTTTAAGTGGTTCGCCTTTATTAGGACTAATTAAAAATTCTACAAATTCTATACCATTAATTGTAGGACTTTCTAAAGGTTGGAATGAAATTTCGAGGTTCGCATCTTTCATTTGTAAGTTTTGTATTTCCGCAACTATATGATCTCTCAAAACAAGTGCTACTTTACGACGCTCATCAGATAGTTTCTTACCTTGCGACATCACTTGTTTATAAAGTTGAGCGATTTCATCTCTTAGTTGTGACGTACTTTCTTCATAATTTTCAATTTTAGCAATTTCATTTTTTAATTTATCTTGATAATTGATTAATTCGGAAATATCTTTTCCATATTTTCGTTTTAAATTATTGAGTAAATTCATTCTAGACTCTAATTCGTTCAATGTTTGCTCGTCAAACTCTGTATTAGACATTTCGTCATACAATTCGTGTTTTGCATCTTCAAGTGTGTAATAAAACTGGTCTATGTCTTCTTTTAATTTAGTAAATTTATCAGGCAGAATTTCATCAATTGATTGTAGATGATTGCTCAATTCATATAATCTATCAGTTATCGCATGTTCATCTGTTAAAGTAAGATGCGCATTATTTAGAGCTAAGCTTAATTTTTCAGAATTTTGAATTCTACGGATATCTACTTCTAATTGTTCAGCTTCGCCCTCTTTAAGTGATGCTTCCGTTAACTCTTCATATTGGAATTTCATTAAGTCTAGACGTTGAAGTAATGCTTGGTCAGCTGACTCAAGTTCTTCCAATTCTTGTTTTTTATTTTTATATTCATTGAAAATATGTTGATATTTCTCTTTAGTTTTTAAATATTTCTCTTCGGCGTAATCATCTAATAGTTTAAGATGATATTTTTGTTTTAATAGTGTCTGAGTCTCATGTTGACCGTGAATATCTAGAAGTTCTTGCATAACTTTCCGCAAATCTTGAAGTGTAACGATTTGATTATTTAATCTGCAAATACTTTTCCCAGAGCTAAAAATTTCTCGCTTAACTAATAAGAAATCTTCATCGATATCAATATCTAAATTGTGAAGTACTTCAATAGCATCCTTACTATTATCAATATCAAAGATACCTTCGATAATCGCTTTCTTCTCACCATGCCTTACATAGTCAGATGAAGCACGCACGCCAATCAATTGACCGATTGAATCTATGATGATAGATTTCCCAGAACCGGTTTCACCACTTAACACAGTTAACCCATCTGAAAAATGAATTTCTAATTCATCGATGATTGCAAATTGTTTTATTGATAAGGTTTGTAACATGGAAACATCGCATCCTTATAATAAATTGAAAATTCTAGTTTTAATTGTATTACTTGCTTCTTTGTCTCTACAAATCAAAAGACAAGTATCGTCGCCACAAATCGTTCCAAGCACTTCATCCCAATCTATTTGATCAAGAATTGCACCTATAGATTGCGCATTGCCTGGTAATGTTTTTAAGACTAATAGATTGTCTGTTCCTTCGATGTTTACAAATGAATCCATCAAATATCTTCCAAGCTTTTCTAATGGATGATACTTACGATCATTAGGTAGGCTGTAGACATACTGACCTGATGGTGCTGGAACTTTGATTAGTTGTAATTCTTTAATGTCTCGTGAAACAGTAGCTTGAGTAACATTAAGGTCGTATTCATTTAGACGTTTAACAAGTTCATCTTGGGTCTCTATCTGTTCACTTGAGATAATTTCTCTAATTTTTATATGTCTCACTGATTTTTTTGTCATTATGAACACTCCTGGTTTCGAATATTTATACATTAATTTTAACACAACTATATATGAACTACTACTAAAGTTGATTTGTGTAAAATGCTGGTATGACGTGCATCTTATCTTGAAGTTAAGTTGGTTTGACATATTAAATTGTTGAATAATCCATTTGTATAATGTATAAAATTATAAATACTTATGAAAAAAGTTAGTGTTTTTTAAAATAATTAGCAAAATCTATTCTAAAAATAAAACCCTTCAAAGTCATTATGTATTTACTATCTACTTTGAAGGGAAAAGTTATTTAAATTGTTTAGTGTTCTCTATTATAAAAAAGATTTACAATATCTAGTAAAGGCTCAATATCATAGTTAGAAGACAATTGGTTAATTGATTGAATGGCGCTATTTTTATGATATTCTAGTTTTTCTTCAGCGCCCTCTTTACCTAATAATGATACATAAGTACTTTTATCATTTTCTAAGTCGCTTCCAATTTTTTTACCTAATTTCTCTTCATCACCATAAATATCGAGTAAATCATCTTTAATCTGAAACATTAAACCGAGATGTTCACTATATGTTTCAAGTGCTTCGAAAGTGGGTTGGTCGACTTCTGCTATTTCAGCGGCACTCAGAATAGCAAATTTTAATAATGCGCCAGTTTTAGCTTTGTGAATTTGTTCCAATGTTGCTATATCAATTGATGAATCTTCACTTTCCATATCAAGCGTTTGTCCACCGACCATACCTAAATGACCACTATCATGCGCTAATCTAGAGATAATTTTTACTTTAACATCAGCACTTAATAGGTCATCATTAGCGACTAATTCAAAAGCCTTAGTCAATAATGCATCTCCAGCTAAGATGGCTTTCCATTCACCATAAACTTTATGATTTGTAAGTTTACCACGTCTATAATCATCGTTATCCATAGCTGGTAAATCATCATGGATAAGTGAATAAGTGTGAATCATTTCAAGCGCAAGCGCAGTTTGACGTCCTTTGTTATAATCTGCATTTAATACATCTAGTGTTAGTAGTATGAGTAAAGGACGTATTCTTTTGCCACCTGCATTTAAAGAATATTGCATGCTCTCTTCTAAATTAGTTTTTAAAGGTGATGTCCCAATAATACCGTTAAGATCATTATTAATATTTTCAATCAAATCATTCATTGACTTCTTCATCATCTTCAACCTCGGTTTCGTCTTTGATCAATTGATTTACTTTGTTTTCAGCATCTTTTAAAGTTGAATCACATGCTGCAGATAATTTCATACCACGTTGATATAAATCTAGTGACTCTTCAAGAGAAACTGTTTCATTATCTAATTTCTGAACTATATTTTCTAATTCTTGCATCATTTCTTCAAAGCTTTGTTGTTCTTTACTCATCTTCACACCTTACTTTCTTAACAATGGCATCAACACTACCATCTTTCATAGATAATGTAATTTCATCATTTTCCGCTAAATCATGAGTACTCGTAATGACTTTGTCCTTTTTGTTAATAATTGAATAACCTCTCAACATTGTATTTGTAGGACTTAAATTATCGAGTTGTTCTATTTTATTCTTTAGTTTGTTATGACTATTTTGGATGTTTTTATTAGTCGTATTAATTAAGCGATTACGATAATTATTTAAGTGTTGTTGATTCTGGGTAATTGATTGGTTGAGCTTTTTCAAATTAAAATAATTGCGTAATAATTTAATTTCATTTCTTTTATTTTCAATTTTCGATGTTAGCAATTGTTTTAATTGTCTTTCTAAATCATCTCTTCTTTGAATTTGTTGGTCATACAGTAATGAGGGTTGCTTAAATTTATAATACGAAGAAAGATGATTTAAATGTTGTTGTTGTTTCTCGACAAATTGTTTAATAAATTTAGTTAATGAAAATTGATACTGTTTGATTTGTTGCATGAGTTCATATTGATCTGGCGTTGCAATAACGGCTGCTTGTGTAGGCGTTGCTGCCCTTACATCCGCAACAAAATCACTTAGTGTGAAATCCGTTTCATGTCCAACTGCCGAAATGATAGGAGTATTACAATTATAAATTGCTTTTACTACGTCTTCTTCATTAAAGTTCCACAAATCTTCAATTGAACCACCACCGCGCCCTACGATAATAGTATCAACGCCTAATGTATCAGCATATTCAATTTTTTCGATGATATCTTTTTTAGCTTGTGTCCCTTGTACTAAAGTACTTAATGGAATTTTTTCAACTAAAGGATATCTACTTTCAATTGTAGATTGAATATCTCTAATTGCAGCTCCTGTACTAGCTGTTAATATAGCTATTTTTTTAGGGAATTTTGGAATTGCTTTTTTATGTTTCTTATTAAAATAGCCTTGCTTAGATAGTTTGTTTTTAAGCTGCTCTAATTTTTGATAGAGATTACCTATCCCATCTAATTCCATTTTATTAACATAAATTTGATAATTCCCTCTACGCTCATAGACAGAAACCCGTGCCTCGAGTAGCACCTCATCTCCTTCTTTAGGATCAAAAGTAAGTTTAGAAGCACTTCCTTTAAACATCATTGCACTGATAACGCTATCCTTATCCTTTACATTAAAGTATAAGTGCCCACTAGAATGTCTTTTAAAATTAGAAAGCTCTCCTTTGAGCAGTACTGACTGTAAATGAGGATCTTGGTCAAATTTATATTTAATATATTTAGTTAAAGTTGTTATGCTTAAATACTCTGACATAATTATCACTCAATATTATTAGTTTATATTACTTAAAACACCATTGATAAATTTATAGTGGTCGTCATCACTAAATTGTTTAGTTAATTCTACAGCTTCGTTAATAATTACTTTTGGAGGAGTATCACTATGAAGTAGTTCGAATGTTGCCATTCTCAAAATGATACGGTCTGTTTTTAATAAACGTTGAAGTGACCAGTCTTTTAATTTAGGTTCAATCGTATTATCTAAAACTGGTTCATGGTCTTTTACACCAGTAACTAACCACTCTATAAATTTTAAATCTAAGTCTGGATAGTCATCTTTGATAAAGTTAATTGCTTCATTAATCGTTAAGTCAGTATTTTTTATTTCTAACTGAAATAATGTTTGAAACGCTTGTTTTCTCGATTCTTTACGACTCATAAATAACTCCTTAATTTAATGTTTCTTTATTTTATTCTGCAGTAATATGCATGATATGAACGTTAATCTCTTTAGGTTCTATAGCAGTCATAGTTTTAATTGAGTTGAAGATAGAAGTTTGTATTTTACTAGCAAATTTAGATATGTTAATACCATGTTTGATTGAGCAATATACATCTATTTGAATGCCATCTTCTTTTGCCTCAATTTTTAAATTTTTATTAAGGTTTTTACGACTTATTTTTTCGAGGTTACTATTTTTCAATTCGGAAAAATGACCTGTTACCCCTTCAACCTCAGAAACTGCGATACTCGCAATGACTTGAATTACCTCAGGTACAATTTCAATTTTACCTAAATTAGAAGATGAATAATCTGCTACATTTACCATATGATTTAACCTCCTACTCACTATCATCTATAATGTTGTATTTTTCTAAGAAATTAGTATTAAATGAACCACTTCTGAATATGTCATTATTCATTAGTTTGAGATGGAAAGGTATTGTAGTATCAATGCCTAAAATTAAATACTCACTTAAAGCTCTAATTCCTGTCATTATCGCTTCATCTCGAGTTGGTTCATGTACAATGAGCTTTGCCACCATTGAATCATAATATGGTGGTATCGTGTAATTGGTATAACATGCTGATTCGATTCTTACACCATACCCTCCTGGTGCTAAGTATTGAGTTATTTTACCTGGAGAAGGCATGAAGTTTTTATATGGGTTTTCAGCATTAATTCTATATTCAATTGCATGACCATTGATAGTTATATCATCTTGTGTGTATGGTAAAGCTTCACCCATTGCTACTTTTAATTGTAATTTAACTAAATCGATTCCTGTTACCATTTCAGTTACAGGATGTTCTACTTGAATACGCGTATTCATTTCCATGAAATAAAAGTTATCTTCATTTAAATCGTAAATAAATTCAATAGTTCCGGCATTTTCATAGTTAACGGCTTTTGCAGCTCTTACTGCTGCATTACCCATTTCTTGACGTTTAGCATCAGATAAAATTGGTGAAGGAGATTCTTCAACTAACTTTTGCATGCGTCGTTGAATTGTACAATCTCTTTCTCCAAGATGAATTACATTACCAAATTGATCTCCAATAATTTGGATTTCAATATGACGGAAGTTTTCGATGAACTTCTCAAGATACAATCCACCATTACCAAATGCAGTTTCGGCTTCTTGTTGAGTCATGCGATAGCCGTTTTCAAGTTCTTTCTCAGTGCGAGCCACTCGAATCCCTTTACCACCGCCGCCAGCAGTAGCTTTAATAATGACAGGATAGCCTATTTCTGATGCTATCTTTTTAGCATCTGCGATAGATTCAACTAAACCATCACTACCTGGCACAACGGGAACGTTAGCAGCTATCATTTCAGCTTTGGCTACGTCTTTTACACCCATTTTTTGTATAGACTCATAACTAGGACCAATAAATTTTAATTGACATGCTTCACATAGTTCAGCAAAATCACCATTTTCAGCTAGGAATCCATACCCCGGATGGACCCCATCACAGCCAGTTGAAGTTGCGATAGATAATATATTCGGAATATTTAAGTATGAATCTTTAGACTGAGTAGGACCAACGCAATATGCTTCATCAGCAATTTGAGTATGTAATGCGTCTTTATCTCCCTCAGAATAAATAGCTACAGTTTGGATACCTAAATCGTGACAAGCTCTAATAATTCTAACTGCAATTTCTCCACGATTAGCTATTAATATTTTTTTCATTATTTCACCTTGAATAACGGTTGGCCATACTCTACCATTTGCCCGTCTTCTACTAGGATTTCTACGATTTCGCCAGAAACTTCTGCTTGGATTTCATTAAATAATTTCATTGCTTCTAAAATACATACAGTTGAATCACTAGTTACTTTATCGCCCACTTGAACATAAGCGTCCTCTTCAGGTGATGGTGATTTATAGAATGTACCGACCATAGGTGCATTGATTGTTTGGTAATTTGTATCATCATTAGATGCACTATCAGCACTTGGTGATGCCGTAGCTTCATTATTGCTTGGAGCTTGAGTCATTGGCGCTGCTTGAGGTGCCATCATAGGTGCTTGTTGTGTATATTGTGGCGTAATTATTTCAGTTTCTTTTTGTTTCTTTAAATTAATTACACTACCCTTGTTATCTTCAATATTAATTTCAGTTAAACTCGATTGATCAAGAATTTCGATTAATTCTTTTACTTCTTTAAAATTCATAAGTTACTGACTCCTTGACTTAGTTTTCATCTACCAATCTATTTTACTTGACTGGAACAACCAATTCAAGCATGTCTCATTTTGGATGTGATAGAGTTTAGCTTATTACTATATTGTACTATTAATGGTAAAGTACATTCTATTATTAAGTATGTAACAAGTAAATTAATATAAAAAACAGCCAAGGATATTAATGTCCCTGGCTGTATAATTTAGATGTAGTTACAAGAATCCTATTACGATAAATTCTAGTTAACTAATATTAAAATTTGAGATTATGCTCTTGAGATGTAACTACCATCGCTAGTATTGATAACTAAGACATCGCCTTCGTTGATAAATAAAGGTACGTTTAAAGTGTAACCTGTTTCAACTGTAGCTGATTTAGTAGCACCAGTAGCCGTATCACCTTTAATTCCTGGTTCTGTTTCAGTTACTTCTAACTCAACAGTTTTTGGTAATTCTACGCCGATTGTTTCACCTTCATAAGACTGAATTTGAACTTCCATATTAGCTTTTAAATATTTTAATTCGTCTTTTAAATAATCAGCTGATAATTCAGTTTGATCAAATGTTTCATTATCCATAAATACATGGTTGTCACCATCTGCATATAAATATTGCATACGGCGATTTTCAATCATTGCTTGTTCTACTTTCTCGCCAGCTCTGAAAGTTTTTTCTTGAATAGCGCCAGTTCTAAGATTACGTAATTTAGAACGTACGAAAGCAGAACCTTTACCTGGTTTTACGTGTTGGAAATCAATAACTTTCCAAATACCATTATCTACAGAAATAGTTAAACCTGTTTTAAAATCATTAACCGAAATCATTCAGTTTCCTCCTCAATTATACGCTTACTTTAAAATAATAAGGTCTTTCGTGCATTTAGTAAAGACTTCACAACCATTTTCAGTAATTAAAATATCGTCTTCGATACGCACGCCACCAAGACCATCGACATAAATACCTGGTTCAATAGTAACACAGTTATTTACTTGAATTGTACCTTTAGCATTTTTAGATAATAAAGGTCCTTCATGAATATCTAAACCAATACCGTGACCTAATGAATGACCAAACTCTTTACCGTAACCATGAGCATCAATATAATCTCTAGATAAAGCATCAGCTTCTTGAACAGTCATCCCTGGTTTAATTTCATTAATTGCTTTAATTTGAGATTCTAGAACAATATTATATATTTCTTTCATTTTAGGGTCTGGTTCACCAATAGCGAAGGTTCTAGTAATGTCAGAACAATAACCCTCATAGTAAGCACCAAAATCTAATGTAATCATATCACCTTGTTCAATAACTTTATCACTTGCTACTCCATGAGGGAGCGCGCCTCTATAACCTGAAGCTACTATTGTATCGAATGAAGGACCCTCAGCACCTAAATGTAGCATTTTGCTTTCAAGTAATGCTTTTAATTCTTTTTCAGTCATACCGGCTTTCGCCACTTCTAAGATATAGTTGTACGTGTCGTCCACTATTTTAGCAGCATGTTTAATTTTCTCGATTTCATCAGGAGATTTAATTTGTCTAATTTCTTCAATTACTTCGCCAATACTAATGAAAGTAGCAGATGTTTCATTAAGAGATTGATATGTATCATAACTTATTAAATGACCTTCAAACCCAACACGTTGTAAATTAAGCTTAGTAATAATCGATTTAATTTCATCAATTAACCCCGCACTTCTATTAACTATTTCAAAATTAGTAGCTTGATTTGTTGCTTGCTCAATATAACGGAAATCAGTAATTAGTTGGTTTTGAGTCGATGTAATTACTAAAGCGCCACTAGTTCCCGTAAAACCTGAAAGATATCTTCTATTGTAATCTGATAAAATTACAATCGCATCAAGATTTTGCTGTTTAAGTATTTCGCGAACTTTAGTTAATTTATCCATAAAAATCACTCCTAGTATAACATTTGTACATTTTCCCTATTTACTTTAAAATAATAGCATACTTATTTTAGAAATAAAGAGATTTTGATTTAGGGAGATTTACATGAAAAAATTAATAGCAATTTTAGGAGCCTCTTGTTTATTGGTTGGTTGTGGGTCTCAAAACTTAAGTCCTTTAGAAGAAAAAACTACCAAATTAAGAGATGAAAATCATAATTTGAAGTTAGATATACAACAACTAAATCAAGATATTAGTAACCAAAAGTCTCAAGTTGAGGCCTTAAATAAAGATAAGAAGAACGTATCTAAAACCGTTGATAATAAAAAGCAAGCAAGATTTTTAGAAGCCTCTTCTCAATATTATCAAGATATTGTGAAAATCATTGGTAATTATAATCAAATTGATTTGAGTAAGAAAAAGAAAGAAGATAAAGAGCAAAATTTAGAAAAGCTTAATACTATTTCGAATGATATTGACGATGCATATAGTAAATATAAAGGCTCTATTTCAACTAATGAGATGAGTAGCAATAATAAAAAAGAAGATAAAAATATCCGTGAGATTAATAAAGATATTCAATCAGCATTTAAGGATATCAAAAATGGATATGAAAATAATAACAAGAATAAACTAAATCAAGGACGTACTAAATTATCACAAATAGACATGTCTAGTAGTTCTTAAATTAGGAGTTTTAAATTTGAAAAATGTAGTATTTTATATCATTTTAGCTATTGCAGCTATTGGTTTATTATTAAATCTAAATATGTTTTTAATGTCATTTGCTAAAACTATTTTTACTTTAATCATTATAGCTATAATCATTTATTTAATTTATTATTTCTTCTTCTTAACTGAAGAGCAAAGAAAATATAAAAAAGCAGTACGTAAATATAAAAGAAAGAATAGAAAATAATGACTTACGTTTAACATTACAAATATATATTTGTTTTAATATGAAAAACTCACGCTTATACTTTGCAAGTATGCGTGAGTTTTTTAGTAATAATTTAAGATTTGGTTATTTTTTGTATAACCATTCATCAGAACGATATTTTTCTTCAAGTTCTTTGACTTCAGCTAGTTGTTCCTCAGTTAATGTTAAAGGCTTGAATTCTAATCCTAAACCTTTTTTAAATCCTTCTTCAAAGGCTTGTTCCATTTCTTCTAACGTGATATGTCTATCTGAGATATCATTGATTGCAATTGCTTTATCGACAAACGCTTTTTTCATTTTTTCTTTTAAGCGATCATTTTTAAATGTAAACATATCAAATAATTCATCTACATCTACATCTTGTAATAATGAACCATGTTGAAGAATTACGCCTTTTTGACGCGTTTGAGCGCTTCCAGCTATCTTACGGCCTTCGACAACTAATTCATACCAACTAGGAGCGTCAAAACATACTGCACTTCTTGGTTGTTTTAATTTTTCTCTTTCTTCTTTAGAACGTGGAATAGCAAAGTATGCTTCAAATCCAAGTAATTTAAATCCTTCTAGTAGCCCTTCTGAAATAACACGATAGGCTTCTGTTACCGTTGAAGGCATATTTGGATGAGATTCAGGCACAATTACACTATATGTTAATTCTTTATCATGCAGCACGCCTCTTCCACCTGTTTGACGTCTTACTAATCCAAATCCTTTTTCTTTAACTTTATCAATATCTATTTCTTTTGTTAATCTTTGGAAATAGCCAACTGAAAGTGTTGCAGGGTTCCAAGTATAAAATCTGATAACAGGATCGATTTCACCTCGTGAAACAAAGTTAAGTAATGCTTCGTCCATTGCCATATTATAATAAGGGTCATGGCTACCAGTGTTTATAAAATTCCAAACTTCAGTCATAAAAAAACTCCAATCACAGCATTTAATCTTTTATAAAACTTAAATAAAAATTACTTACATATAATGTAACACTATAAATAAACGATAAAAAAATTTTGATAAATTTTGCTATCGGCCTTATAATTATAATATCGGTTAATTAGGGAGGATGCAATATGAATGTATCTTTGATCATAGCATTGATTATTATAGTTTTAATTATTCTTTACATGGTAGGAAATTGGTTTATTAATAAACGTGCAGTAACTGAATTAGATCAAAATGAGTTTCATAATGGTTTAAGAAAAGCTCAAGTTATTGATGTACGTGAAAAAGTAGACTATGACTATGGACATATCAATGGTGCGCGTAACATCCCAATGTCAATGTTTAGCCAAAGATATCAAGGTTTGAGAAAAGACCAACCTATATATCTTTGTGATGCAAATGGTATTGCTGGGTATCGTGCTGCTAGAATACTTAAAAAGAATGGCTATAAAAACATCTATATGCTTAAAGGTGGATATAAAAAATGGACTGGAAAAATTAAAACGAAAAAATAATTTAATAGTCCATGTTTAACTCTCAGAGAACTTGAATCTTTGAGAGTTTTTTATATTTTTGTTTGTCAGAGATATAAAATCTACGATTAAATATGATTACTCTATATGGTGGTTATGATTTTTAATTCTTAGTACAGAATAAATTTAATAAATAAAATGACCGCTTATGAAACTTAATATAATTCTAAAGAGTTCGGTCTCCCCCCTCTAAGATTGTTCAGAGATCAAAAATACGGTATTGATGCTTATATTCCCTTCAGTCAGCTACAAATAAAACTAAAAGCTGAGACATTCGTGTAAAAATGTCTCAGCTTTTCTCATAGTTCTAATTCAGTTCACTGCTCTATTACTATTCTTTTTCAGAATGTAAGTGTTCAAATTTAAGCACTGGTTTACGAGCAGCAGTTGTTTCATCTAATCTGTCGATAATTGTTGTATGAGGAGCTTCTAAAACTGTATCTGGATTTTCTTTAGCTTCTTCAGCAATTTGAATCATAGATTTAATGAAGTAATCTAATGTTTCTTTAGATTCAGTTTCAGTTGGCTCAATCATCATACCTTCTTCCACATTAAGTGGGAAATAGATAGTTGGTGGATGTACACCAAAGTCTAATAAACGTTTAGCCATATCTAATGTACGTACACCGTTTTCTTTTTGCTTAGAACCACTAAGTACAAATTCATGTTTACAATATTGTTCATATGGAATTTCAAAGTGGTCTTTAAGACTTGCTTTAATATAATTAGCATTTAATACTGCAGCTTCAGATACTTCTCTTAAGCCTTCAGCACCCATAGTTCTAATGTACGTATAAGCTCTTAAGTAAATTCCGAAGTTACCATAGAATGGTTTAACACGACCAATAGAATTTTCAATATCATTGTCATATTTAAATTTATCGCCGTCTTTAATTACCATTGGTTTTGGTAAATAGCTTGCTAATTCTTTTTTAACGCCTACTGGTCCTGAACCAGGTCCGCCACCACCGTGAGGGCCTGTGAACGTTTTGTGTAAGTTTAGATGTACTGCGTCAAAGCCCATATCTCCAGGACGTACTTTATCCATAATAGCGTTTAAGTTCGCACCATCATAGTATAATAAACCGCCTGCTTCATGCACAATTTCACGAATTTCCATAATGTTTTTCTCGAAAATACCTAAAGTATTAGGGTTAGTTAACATGATAGCTGCTGTATTTTCATTAACAACACGTTTTAAGTCTTCGATATCGACTTCTCCACGTTCGTTTGATTTTACAGTCACTGCTTTAAAACCAGCAAATGAAGCTGATGCAGGGTTAGTACCATGCGCTGAGTCAGGCACGATAACTTCGTCACGATGACTTTCACCGTTTTTAATATGGTAAGCTTTAAAAATCATTAATGCAGTCCACTCACCATGAGCACCTGCAGCTGGTTGTAATGTTACTTCATCCATACCAGTAATTTCTTTAAGTTCTTCTTGTAAACTATAAATGATTTCTAAAGAACCTTGGACTTGTTCTTCTTCTTGAAGTGGATGTGATTCAGCAAACCCTGGAATACGTGCTACTTTTTCATTAATTTTAGGGTTGTATTTCATTGTACAAGAACCTAATGGGTAAAATCCTGAATCAACACCAAAGTTTTTATTAGAAAGTTCTGTATAGTGACGTACTAAATCTAATTCTGCTACTTCAGGAAATTCAGCTTTATCTTTACGAATAAATTTATCGTCTAAGATACTCTCTACAGAATCACTTTTGATATCACTTTGTGGTAATGAATAAGCATATCTATCTGCGCGAGATCTTTCGAAAATTAATGGACTTGATTTACTTACTACCATTTAGCTCACCAGCTTTCTCAACAAATGTGTCAATTTCATCTTTTGTTCTTAATTCAGTAACGGTCACTAGCATATGATTTTCAAAGTCTTTTGAAGCTTCGCCTAAATCAAATCCGCCAATGAAACCTTCATGTGCTAATTTTTTATTGATTTCTTTAATAGGTTGATCGAATTTAACAACGAATTCGTTAAATGAAGTACCGTCTAGAACTTCGAAACCTTTATCTTTAAATTGATTTTTAGCGTAATTAGCATGTTCTAAGTTTTGAACCGCAATATCGTAAACACCTTGTTTACCAAGAGCAGACATTGCAATTGATGAAGCTAACGCATTAAGCGCTTGGTTAGAACAAATATTTGAAGTCGCTTTATCACGACGAATATGTTGTTCACGAGCTTGTAATGTTAATACAAATCCTCTATTACCATCTTCATCTTTAGTTTCACCAACTAATCTACCAGGTACTTTACGCATTAATTTTTTAGTTGTTGCGAAGTAACCACAGTGTGGTCCACCAAATTGTGTTGGAATACCAAATGGTTGAGTATCACCTACAACAATATCTGCGCCAAATGAACCTGGAGGAGTTAATAATCCTAATGCTAATGGGTTAGCATATACGATGAATAAGGCTTTTTTATCTTCAATAAATGATTGAATTTTTTCTAAATCTTCAATAGAACCGTAGAAGTTAGGATATTGAACTGCTACAGCTGCAGTTTCATCATCCACTGCTTTTTCTAGTTTATCTAAATCAGTAATCGTACCATCTAAGTCGACTTCAACAATCTCGAAATCTTCACGTATTTTTACATAAGTATTTAGAACTTGTAACGCTTGATAATGAAGACCTTTAGAAACTACAATTTTATTTTTCTTAGTATGGTTAAAGGCTAAAATACAAGCTTCTGCAAAACTAGTAATTCCATCATACATAGAAGAGTTTGCAACATCCATATTTGTTAATTCACAAATTAGTGTTTGGAATTCAAAAATTGCTTGTAATTCACCTTGAGAAATTTCTGGTTGATAAGGTGTATAAGCTGTATAAAATTCAGAGCGTGAAATCATAGCGTCTACTACGGCTGGCGCATAATGATCATAAACTCCTGCTCCTAGGAAAGAAGCATGTGTTTCTTTAGTAACGTTCTTTTTAGCTACATTACTTAATCTTCTTAATAGTGATGTTTCAGCTTCACCACTTGCGATATTTAAATCTCTATTTAATAAAATATCTTCTGGTACGTCACCAAATAATTCATTGATAGAGTTAGCACCAATCGTGTCTAACATTTCTTTTTTATCTTTTTCAGTTAACGGTATATAACGATGACTCACAATACACACCCCTTAGTTATTTTTCAATTTGGTTTTTCTTAACAATTGTAGCTTTTAGTTGTTTTTTACGGACTTGAACTAATAATTCACGTCCCATTTCAAATTCATCGCGTTTAATAATTGCCATAGCAATTGATTTACCTGAAGAAGGAGATTGTGTTCCTGAAGTAACTTCCCCAATTTCATTTCCATCAAGGTCATATACTGTATATCCAGTTCTAGCAATACCTTTTTCAAGTAATTCTAGTCCTACAGTTCTACGAGATGAACCATTTTCTTTTTGGTCTTTTAATACTGATTTACCAATAAAGTCTTCTTCAATTAAAGGCTTAGCCGCAAAAGCAATTCCACCTTCATATGGTGTAATTGATTCAGTTAAATCTTGACCATGTAAAGGTAATCCAGCTTCTAATCTTAATGTATCTCTAGCTCCTAAACCACATGGAACTACGTCATGTTCAACAAAGCCGTTCCAAATGTCTAGTGTATCTTTAGAATTACAATAGATTTCAAAGCCGTCTTCACCTGTATAACCAGATTGAGATAAAATAACATTTTTTCCGAATAGTGTTACATCTTGTTGAAAATCAAATGGTTTCATTTCACTTACATCGATGTCTACTAATTCACTAACTAAATCTCTTGCTTTAGGTCCTTGAACCGCTAATTGACCATATTGGTCTGATACATTTGATACTTCTACGTCAAATTTATCAGCGTGTTTTTGAACCCAATTAAAGTCTTTATCTGTGTTAGCAGCATTTACAATTAATAAATAACTATTATCTCCCACTTTATAAGTTACTAAGTCATCAATAATACCGCCTTCTTCATTACATAAAGCAGTGTATTGAGCTTTAGTATCAGTTAGGTTATTAGTATCATTTGAAAGTAAGTATTGGACAAATTTACTAGCATCATTGCCTTTAATAGAAATTTCTCCCATATGGCTAACATCGAACATACCTACGTTATATCGAACCGCATTATGTTCTTCTTTGATACTTGTAAACTGAACAGGCATAGCCCATCCACCGAATTCTACTATTTTAGCACCACTATCAACATAATTTTGATACAATGGTGTCTTTTTTAATTCGCTTGTCATTTGAAAACCCCCTATAATTTTTATAAATAAACAGAGTAGCAAAAAGCTACCCTGTTTATACACTTAATCCAGGAATGCGTAACAGTATTATCCTTTTGCCTGAGAGTTTCGTATGAATACTTGCACCTTCGGCGATAATGTTTAATTACTATGTGTAAATAGAATTAACATTATTCTCTCTAATACTGATCAACCGCAAGATAGATGATTTGTGATTAAATCACAAACATCTTTGATTGTTTTTTCACTATTCACTTTCATGAATGCGATTTCATTATATCTTGAAACCCTTGATAAATACAAGTTTTTTAACTGTTTTTTACTTTTGTCTTTTGCATTCGGTCTATGGGCATCGTTTCGAATTCTATTGTAAATTACCTCTATATCGCAATCTAACCAAATGACATGTTTGGATTTTTTTAAGATTTTTAGCGACTCTGGATATTCAATAATTCCACCACCGGTAGCGATAATGTCGTATTTCTCTATACATTCTTTCAAGTATTTGCATTCCAACTTTCTAAAACCTAACTCGCCTACCTGTTCAAATAGTTGTGGAATAGATTGTTCTTCCTTGAATTCAATATAAATATCTAAATCGACAAAAGACGTGTCTTGGGCTAGTGATAAGTATTCGCCAATAGTACTCTTACCAGTTCCCATGAAACCAATTAAAATAATTGGGGTTTGTTTATTATTCAATTCAATCACCTTTTTCAAATTTCTCAATAATTGTTCGGTCATAATAATTATTAATGTTCTGGATTGTTTTTAATTTTAAACCAAATTGAGTGGTATAAAAAGTGATTAAAGACAAGTAAATCATAAAGATCATTAAAGTGTAAGGGCTGATAAATGCTTTTAATTTAAATATATAATATTTTCTCATAGTATTGGTTAGCATCACCTATCTTTAGATTTATTACTATTACTTTTGAGTTAGTATTATGAAATTTAGCAGCGATAACATTATTAAGTAGTGTGATGTTCTCTCGTCCTTCATTTTCGTAGATTAGTTTATTATTCTTAAACTTTATATAATTTCGTTCATCCTTAGTTTGAACGATAATCGAATTGTGATTTTCTATTTTTAAGGTTGCATGTGAGTTGTTAACTATGTGGGATAAATCGGCTTGAAAAAATGAGTATTCGGTGCGGTTATTTTCATAGGCTTCATGAAAGTAGAAATTTGTTAATTTAATTATGTTTGGTAGTAACGTTAAAATTGTAATTGTGATTAAGAGTGAGAGCACCATTTCAATGAAAGTGAAGGCTTTAAGTTTAGTACTTAATGCAAATTTTCTTATTAAGAGAGAGATTGTCGTTACATATAGAGTTTTTAGAAAGTTTAATGTCATATTCACCTAATCTAATTCCTTTAAAAAGATCCTCCTTTTTATAATGATTAATACTAGTTAAAATAGCCTGTTTCATTTCCAATTTTTCATATTCGTCATCTAGAGATAATGTTAATTTCAATAAAATAGGGATAAAGATAGTTGATATTATCATAATGGTTAGAAAGCTAAGTAGACTATCGGCAAGAATACTAGCGTTAAATTTTGGCATATCTTATTCTTCCCTTATCGATATGGAAGATAATTCTGTATAAATGATTGTGTACTTGTAATATAAAGGAACCAAAGTTATTTATTGTACCCTCTTTATTAAATGTGATTGTTTTTACTTTTGAAACGTAAGTGATTTTTCCGTCTAGTATTTTAAAATTATATTTCTTACCCTTTTGTTCTATAACCTTGATTACAGATGAATTCTTACTCAATAATAGTGTTATAGATTGATTTTCACCAATTGCTTTTGATTTAAAATACTCAAGTTGAGTAATTAATTGATTTACTTTTAGTTCATCATTAACTCTTAATAACGTTGAGAAATTAAATGAGGATAAAGATAGTTGTAATAATATGGTTAGTACTAACATTACTAATAAACTCTCAACTAAAGTAAAGGCTTTTAGTAAACTAATTTGCAATCGCTTCACCGTTACTAATTGTAATCGATTCTCCAGATTTACAGTTCTTTTGTCCTTCTTTAATGTAGCCTTCTGTTACTAAATCATCAATACTTGAAGGCATTCTATTATGTTTTAAATTGTATGCTTCTATTTGACTATTAACCATCTTCACTTGTGCTTCGCATCCTGTAGACTGTATGTGTGCTGTTTGTTTAGCGATATTTGGAATAATTAAAATTAACAATACGCTTATGATTAGAAGTACTAATAACATCTCTATTAACGTGAAAGCTTTCATTTTTTTGATATATTGCAGATATTTTCTCATTATATTAACCTCATTTCTTATTTAATACTTTGCATTAGTTGGAACATAGGAAGCATAATTACTAAATATAAACTTATGATGAAAAAACCTAAGAAGAAAAATACTAAAGGTTGTATTATTTTAGTGTGCTTTGTAGCAGTATCTTGAAATCTTTTAATTAAAATTTGACTATAAATAGTAAGTTCAACATCTAATTTGCCACTTTTCTCTCCTTGTGAAATAAAATTAATTAAATCTTTTTGAAAACATGGAATTTTATCTAGACTATCAGCTAAAATAAGGCCGTTGTTAGTACTAGCCAGTAGTTGACGACCTAAGTATTGTAAAAAATTATTATCTTGTTGCGTATATATTTTGACTATATCCTGTAGGTTAATACCATTTTTATAAAATAGCGCTAAGTCTGTAGAAACTTGATAGGTTTTAATAATCTTAAAGTAAATGTTTAAAATTGGAATATGAGTTAATAACTTAATCTTTTTAGCAGTATCGTATTTAGTATAAATAATATATAAAGTCGCGCTTATGAGTATAAGTGAGATAATAAAGGTGAATATTGAAGCGGGCAACGTGGAAATGATATGCGTTAAAATTCTTTGAAACAAAGTTAGATTAACATTCAACGTCGTATATAATGCTTCAAATTGAGGCAAAACAGTATAATTTAGAAGTAAAATCATACTTAAAAAAATAATAATCAATATTAAGGGATACTGTATCGTCTTTATAATTTGTTGTTTAGCGTTAACATTAATTTTTAAATATTGAATTGATTCTTTTAAGGCGTTGTCTATATGACCATATGTCTGCGCGAAAAATATTTGGGTAATAATAGAATGTGGATAGCCTATCAGCTTTAATATTTCGCTACAAGTCATTCCATTTTTAATATTTTTAATAATTTTAGTGTCTAACTGTTTATCTTTATATTTAAAATATAGATTGATAAAGTTAAAGCATTCTAAAAGTGTAAATCCATTACTAAGTAAGCTTGTTAAATTCTCTAAAAGCATAATCTGTTGATAAGCATTTAAGTTCTTTTTAGGAAGTTTAAATATACTTATTTGCGATATCTTCACATATTGTTCCTTCTCTCGATAAAGATAGTAACTTATCTTCTAAATGATTAAAGTTGTTAGGTAATGTATTATTATGTTCGAAAAAATATTGGATTTGATTATTATTAATTATTTCACAAACAAGTTGTCGTTGGTTCTTGTTGTTAGTAATTAAACGTTGATTCGATATTAGATTAATAGCTTGGCATATTTCTTGGACACTAATGCCCATTTCAAGTAATCTTAAAATCGCTCCTTTACAATTACTCGAATGCATCGTGGATAACACGAGATGGCCACTCAAGCTTGCTTGTATAACACATTTAGCTACTTCAGCGTCTCTTATCTCTCCTATTAAAATTACGTCAGGATCACATCTTAAAATTGCCTTAAAGGAGTTCACGTAATCAATGCCAGCTTTTTTATTAATAGAAACTTGTGTAATTCCTTTTATAAGCTGTTCTACCGGATTCTCGATTGAAATAACATTGAGATTCAATTCCTCATGCGCATATAACACCATTTGATACATTAACGTACTCTTACCAGAACCAGTTGGTCCAGTAAATAATATAAGCCCTTGCTTTTTATTCATTAAATACTTAAAGTCTTTGAAATCTTTATATTCTTTTTTGCATTGAAAATATTGTGGAATGATTCTAATGACGCAACTTTCTATGCCAAGTGATAAAGGTAATGTAGAGACTCTTAGGTAATAAATTGATTTCGATTGGTATGTGTAACGTCCACTTTGTGCTACCTGGTGACTAGACACGTCCAATCCTGCTTGAAATTTCATGTAGACTAATAACTTTTGGTATATTTTCATTTTGAAAATGTCGTACAATTCCAAACCATCGTTAACCCTAAATTTAATATGTACTTCTTCTTCATAAGGAATAAAATGAATATCGCTAGCACTTTCCGATATGGCTTTGTTAATTATTTCTTGAAATAATATCTTCAAAAAATCACCTCCTACATATATAAACGTAAGAGGTGTTTAAATTACTTTATTTTATTGTCCATCAAGAAATGGATTTAATTGTTCATCATCAACAGTTGTGTATTGACCGTGACCAGGAAATAGAGGTAAATCGCCATCTAGTTCAAACAATTTATCTTTTATAGAATCAACTAAGGTTTCATAATCACCTTTATATAAATCAGTACGGCCTATACCATTATTAAATAATGTGTCGCCTACTACAGCAAACTCATCAAACACAAAGGTTAAACTACCAGGTGAATGCCCTGGCGTATGAAGTACATTAAACTTAAAGTCTTCAATAGTGAAAGGTCCTTCGTCTAATTGTGTAGGGTTTGCCTTACTTGTGATAAGCGGCATACCGTATTGTTTGAATTTAGCTGAGCCATTCTTTTCAGGATCAGTTAGAAAACCAAATTCTTCTTTATGCATATATAACGGTACATCATATTTAGCTAACACATCATCTAATGCAGCGATATGATCAAAATGAGCATGAGTTAGTAAAATTGCTTTTAACGGTTTATTAATCTGATTTAACTTTTTAAAGATTTTATCAGACTCACCAGCTGGGTCTACTAATATTACGTGCTCATCATTCTCAATGAAATATGCATTGGTATCAACTAACCCTAACGTTAAGTTTGAGATTCTCATATTATTCTCCTTGATTATCTAAGTGTTTTTGTACAGATTTTAATTTATCATTCATTTTGCGTGATTTATCTCTTCTGTCATCAATACGTAGATTTGTGCAAACTCTATCTAAACCTTTATCGAAAGGTAATTCATGGATTACTTGTAAAACTTCAAATAAATCTTTAAGATCACCTTCGATAAGTGTGTTCATTGGTGTTAATTGGTAATCAATTTTACCTTGCTTTTTGAATTCTTCTAATTTCTTTTGAATTTCTGCAATATATTTACTTACACTTGGACCATTAGTACCTACGGGAATAATAACTACGTCAACGATAGCCATTATCTAACACCATCCTTTTCAATAATATAAGTTTTGATTAAACCAGCTGCGCCAGTTATACCGGCATCGTTACCTAATTTGGCTTGTACAATTTCGGTATCCTTTTGCGCAGGCGTAAATGTTAAATTATGATATTCAGTTTTAATATTTTCAATTAAGATTAATCCAGCGGTAGACATGCCTCCACCTAAAACAATATATTTCGGATTACTTGTGGCACTAATAATACTACATAAATATCCAATATGATTAGCCACTTTTTCTGTAATGAAAATACAGAATTGATCCCCTGCTTTAGCGGCATCAAATACTGCTTTAGCCGTTACTTTATTTTCTTTAATTAGAGGTAATATAGAAGATTTAAATGTTAGTTTAGGATAATAAAAATTAACTAAATTGACTACCCCAGTTGCAGAAGCTACTGTTTCAATACAACCAGATTTGCCACAGTTACAATTAAATCTTTGGTCAAAGTCAGTTCTAATATGTCCAATTTCTGCGCCTGAACCATTATGACCGTGTACTAGTTCGCCATTGGAAATGATTCCTCCACCTAAGCCAGTACCTAAAGTAATAGCTACTACATCATCTGCGCCTTGTCCAGCGCCTTTATGTTTTTCACCTAGCGCAGCTACATTTGCATCATTATCTACGTAAATTGGACAATCAATAAATTCTTTAAATATTTCTCTAACGTTTACATTTTCCGGCCAGTGTAAGTTAACAGCACCATTAACAATACCTGTCTCAAAATCAACTGGGCCCGGCACACCTATCCCTACTCCAATAACGTCTGTAAGGTTCAAGTTGCGAGTTGGCAATATTTCGGTGAATGAATCATAGATGTTTTTTAATAAAGTTCTTCCTGTGTGATCTGAAGTATCAGTTTCAATTGACCACTTGTGTAGTTGTTCTAAATTCTCATCAAATATTCCCAATTTACAAGTTGTTCCACCAATATCAGCTGCTAAAATTATATTTTTCATTTATGCTCATTCCTTCTCTGATTAATTATTAAAATACATTTTAGATACTCATCTTTAGTTAATAAGTCGTAGTTATATAATGATTTGATTTCTTGTAACATCATCTCATGCATATCATTTGAGTCTTTAAAATAAATGATAAAGCCATATTTTTTTAAAAGTTGTTGGACATCATAGAAGCTCTTAATTTCCCGATTCATCTGCATGTCTCAATTCTTTTTCTAAATTTTTATAGTCGTTATTATGTGAATTTAACTTTACTGCATTTTTTATATATTTTAATGCTTTATCATTATCATCCAGGGCTCTATTAGCAACGGCAAGCTCATAGTTTAACATCCCAGAATTTGGATGATTTTGTAAACCTCTTTCCCAATCAGCCATGCCTTCAGCTCTTGAACTGGTCGTAGCAGTAATCAACCCTTTTAAATAATAAGTACGATCGTCATCGTAGCCCTTTTTTATGGTATGACTTACTAATGAATTAGCTTCTTTATAATTATAATCTAGCATCGCATCTTGAATTAATTTATCATAAATATTTTGTTCTTTGATGGTGAAAATTCTTATCTGTAATGCTACAAAAATAATTAATAGTAAAATTAAAAATATCCAAAATAGATTACGGTTCTCATTAAAATAGTAACCTATTAATATAATTAATACGCCCCCAACGAAACCGCCTAGATGAGCCATAATATTCACGTTCGACATAAATAATGATAGAACAATAAGGACTAATAATGCAATTAACATCTGGCCTAAAACTTTTCTATTAAAGTTTTTACTTACAAATATCATTGCAAAAATAGCACCAATTAAACCAAAAATAGCGCCACTCGCCCCAACTGAGATAGTATGCAAATTAAATGACAATGAGATGAAGTTACCTAATAATCCTGAAATTAAATAGACGCCTAACATCTTTAATGGTCCTATAATAGATTCCACTATCTTGCCGAATATGTATAGAGATAGCATATTCATTAAAATGTGTTCAAAATTAAAATGCAAGAACATGGAGGTTATGAGTCTATACCATTCACCGTGAACAACATTAAAGTGGACTAATCCGCCGACATCTAATAGCTTTATGTCTGAAAAATGATTTAAATAAAGAATCATGATTAACCAGACAATAACATTCACGGCTATTAGAAGATAAGTCATAGGAGTAAAAGTCATCATATACTTATCAATAAAATTCCGAGTTAAAACACGTTTCTTATAATAAAATGATGTCTTATTATCCTTTCTAACTATAGTCCTAGTTAAAAATGGATTAGATATCATCTTCTCTAAATGCTTATCTTCAGTGATTGCATTGCACTTAATTTTAACCGGATGGGTTTCAATAAATTCAGTTATATTTAACTGTTTATCGGAAAAGTAGAACAATTCAACCATTTTAGGATCAAATTGAACGGTCTCTTTAATGTGTTCATAATTATCTAGTATCTTTGATTTATCAAATCTAATTTCTTGAGTAGAAGTTATCTCTTTTCTAAAAATGGCAATTTTCTTTTTATGTTTATTAATTAACCAGATTTCATTTTCATTTTTCTCAATATTGATTAGCTGATAATTAAAATACCTTATCCAATAATAAATCGATTTCCAAAAGCGTTTTTCAATATCCATTAATTCCTCCAAAATCTATGTGTTGTAAATAATTAATTTATCAACTGGTTGATCATGACTTTCTATTTCAAAATGTGTTAATTGAAAGTCATAAAGTAAACTTAAAGTTGATGCATTTGAGTTACTTAAAAAACGGTCGAAATATCCGCCACCATAACCAATTCTATATCCATCTTCTCTAAAGGCAACGCCTGGGACAATGACTAAATCTAAGTCATCTGTAATTTCAGTATTCTCGCTCACATAATAAATACCTTTTTCATCTTTTTTTAGAGTAGATAAATCTTTTAATTCTTTAAAGTTCATACTATGGGAACTATAGTCAGTATTTGGCACAAATATTTCTTTATTTTTAGACAATGAGTCTTCAATTATCTTATATGTATCAACTTCATGTGGCATAGATAACACGATACCTATGCGTTGTGCCTTTTGGTAACTTGGACTAGTAAATAACTGTTCCTTTAACCACTTATCTGCCTTTACTTTATCTTCATCCGTAAAAGCTTTCATTTTTGTGAGTATGTTACTACGTATCTCTTTTTTTCTCATTAGAATCCCTACCCTTCGACACTAAATATATTATAACGTTATTAAATGATGATGTCATTTAGATGAAATATAAAAAAAGTGACTTTCCATTTAATTAGAAAGTCACTTAATAGTACTAATATGTTATTTAGTTTCACGATGTAAAGTGTGTTTGTTATCACGTGAACAATATTTTTTCATTTCAACACGTTCAGGGTTGTTTCTTTTGTTTTTAGTTGAGATGTAGTTTCTGTCACCACATTCTGTACAAGCTAATGTTACGTTTACGCGCATGTTAATTCCTCCTTACCTTTTCTAAATACGACTTTATTATCATACCACTTAGCAGAATAATTGAAAAGTATTAATTTTTTTATACTAATTTGAGTTGAATACGTTAAATTTTTTAAAATTACTTTTTATCTTTAAAGTAATAGTTAATAACGTCTCTACCTAAATCGCCACCATTTAACCATGGTGGTGGTACGGGTTGGTTAGTGTAAACAATTGAAAAGGCTAATTTAGGATCTTTCACCGGAGCGTAGCCAATGTAGGTTGAGTTAACTCTAGGTTCACCATCTTGATAAACCTCAGCCGTACCCGTTTTACCCGCAGAAGGAACAACTGTTTTATGGAAACTTGCGTATCCTGTACCATCTTTTTTATTGAAGGCCATGTTAAAACCTTCTTGAACTTCATCTACTTCTTCTTTAGAATTGTTTACTTTATTAAGTACATTACCTTTAATTTTTTGTTTTACAGGACCAACTTCATCACTATTAGTAGCATTATGTACTGCTAATCCAATATGTGGTTGAATTCTATAACCATCATTCGCAATAGTTGATACATACTGTGATAATTGTAATGGCGTATACGTATCATATTGCCCAATTGATAAATCAAGATAGTTACCTGAATTGTTTGTGAGTGGTTCAATTTGTCCAATAGTTTCATTAGGTAAATCAATACCAGTTTTAACACCTAAGCCAACTTGGTTTAGTCCTTTTCTTAATTTTTTACCTGCTTCAGAAATGTTATTAGGTAAACTCATGCCATATGAATAAGGGTCGCCGGCTAATTTTAAGGCCGTTTTAAACATATAAACGTTTGAAGAATGCATAAGTGCTTCTTTATCATTTATTTCAACTTTTCCGTCTTTATTAAAGTATGAACGTTTAGTTAAACCACCACTAAAATGTAAAGGCTCGTCAATCATCTCTTCTCCAACTTTTATAGCGTTGTTTTGATAACCGGCTAACAATGTTCCACCTTTAACTGAAGAACCTACAGCAAATTGGCCAGTAAAGTTACCTAAATCGTAATCTGTTAGTTTACCATCTTTATCAATTTGCTTACCTGCCATAGCAAGTATGTCTCCATTTTTAGGATTTTGCACTACTATTAAAGCATTATCCATATCACGAGCGCCTTGGCTACGGAGTGTTTTAATTTCATCTTCTAATAATGATTCTACTTTCTTCTGTAAATCGATATCAATGGTAAGTTGTAAGTCGTCTCCTCTTGATCCAGGATTTATAACTTCTGAGTTAATTACTTTACCAGATTTATCCGTAGTATATTTCATTTCTTTTTTCTTACCACGTAAAATATCTTCATATTGATATTCTAGATAGGATTTACCTACTCTATCATTTCTTGAATATCCTTTTGCTAAATATTGTTCAGTTAATTCTTTAGGAATACCTTCTGATGGAGTTGAAACATTTCCGAATATACTTCTGAGACTGTCTCCATATGGATAACGTCTGTCCCAATCCATGGTAGTGTTCACACCAGGTAATTCATCTAGTTGTTGAGATACAGCGGCGTATTCTTTTTCAGAAACATCATCATTCTTTATAGTTTGTGGATCCATAGTAGATCCGGCCGACATTTCTCTATATATTGCTAGAACTTGTAAATCATCTTTAGATAAACTTTTTAATTGTTTATCACCGATTTTATTATATAATTGTTCGTCATATTGATCTTGACTTATACTACCTTCGTCTAGCATGGATTTTTCTTTTTCCATTAATTTGTTAACTTCATCCGGATTTTTCTGAATCCAGAAATCTTGTTTGTCGCGTTCAGTTATTTTATCTGTTTTCATAGAAATTAACTTTGATAATTTTTCGGCGGTATGTAATATATCTTCTTGGCTCGTCTTTTTCGAACGTGTATATGTAATTGCCAATTTTGAAGCATTATCTACTAAAACTTTGCCGTTTCTATCCAGTATTCTCCCTCTAGGAACAGATTCGTTAACTGTGATATTCTCATCATTTTTGACAAGCTGACTGTAATGATTGCCTTGAGCAATTTGTAAATAGCCTAGGCGTAAAACTATAATTCCAAAAATTAATACAACCGCACCAAAGATAAAACTAATTCGCTTATTCATCGTGTGCTTTATTTTTTCATCATTTGATTTTTCTTTTAATCTTTTTAGCAAGATAACCTACCTCAATTATTAAACATGTTTACTTATAAATGATATATGAAATTTATAGATATTGCTATAATTTTCATAAAAAAAGTGGCCTCTTAATAGAGACCACTTAATCAGAGAATTTACTAAACTACTTATTTAGCAGCGTTGTATAATTCATCTACTTTTTCCCAGTTTACAACGTTCCAGAATGCACTGATGTAATCTGGACGTTTGTTTTGATATTTAAGATAATAAGCATGTTCCCAAACATCTAAACCAAGGATTGGAGTTTTACCTTCAGTTAATGGGTTATCTTGGTTTGGAGTAGTAACGATTTCTAATTGACCGTTATTAACTACTAGCCAAGCCCAACCTGAACCAAAGCGTGCTGCAGCTTTGTCAGCAAATTCTTTTTTGAATTCATCTAAAGAACCCCATTGTTCTTTAATTTTATCAACTACAGTACCTTTTTCTTCAGAATTAGGAGTTAATAATTCCCAGAATAATGAGTGGTTTAAGTGTCCGCCACCATTATTACGAACAGCTGTTTGAATATCTTCAGGTACGCTATCTAAATTAGCAATGATTTCTTCGATTGATTTAGATTCTAAGTCAGTACCTTCAACTGCAGAATTTAATTTTGTTACATAAGTGTTATGATGTTTGTCATGGTGAATTTCCATTGTTTGTTTATCGATATGTGGTTCTAATGCATCTGCTGCATATGGTAAATTTGGTAATTCAAAAGCCATAAATAATCATCCTCCTAAAATTTCGTTACCTTAATAATAACAAGTAGTTAGATAAGCAACAAACCTTTTGCTTGCAACTTATATACTTATTATTTGTTACGCTATTAATATAACTCAAAATGGTAAGGTTTAAACATCAAAACACTCTAGAATTAATGATTTTCTTGATAATTCATACTTTTGACCTATGATATAGTCGTTTTTTCTGCTAAATGAAAATTAAAAAAGAGATTGAGACGTTTATCTTTTATGTTATGGAAACTATAAATTAGATTCCCACATAATAATAAGGTCTCAACCTCGTGTAATATATTGAATTGGTTATAAATAGTTATTTGACGCCTTTATTATGACAACTTTCGCAAATGCCATAAACTTCTAATTTATGAGTGTGTATATCTACATTTGGTAAAAATTGTTTAATTTGATCAATTGGACAGAAATCAATGATCTTAGTATCTCCACAATTTTCACAAATAAAATGGTGATGATGGTGATTCATACATGCAATTCTAAATTTCATCTCACCATCTAATTCTGTACTTTCAATGATGTTTAAATCTTTAAATAAATGTAAGTTTCTATAAATCGTATCAAAAGAGATACCTGGGTAATCTTTATCAAGTTGTTGTTGGATATGTTTTGCATTAATATACTTATCTTCTTTAACGAAAATATTAATCATATCTTCACGTTTTTTCGTATATTTTAAACCATTATCTTTTAAAATTTTAATCGCATCGTTTGTATTCATATTTTAATGCCCCTTTTTAACTCTTACTATAGACTTTTGGTATAACATTGTAATTCCAAGTAATAAAACTAATAAAACTACAATAACACCACCAGGAGAAATATTCATATAAAATGCAAGCACTAATCCTAAAATTACCGAAAATTCCCCGATAATTACACTTAGGACAATAAGTTGTTTAAATCCTTTTGTAATTCGCATGGCAATAGCTATTGGTAAGGTAATTAATGCACTTACTAATAATATTCCGACAACTCTCATTGACGCTGAAATAACCATAGCTACTATAACGATAAATAAAAATTGAATCCATTTTGGAATATTGATTACCTTACTATATTCTTCATCAAAAGATAAAATAAATAATTCTTTATAAAATAGAACAATAAATAGTAAGACAAGAATAGAAATAATAATGATAGTTGTTAAATCACTTAAATTCACTGCGCTAATTGAACCAAATAATAAACCTACAATTTCTTGGTTAAAGCCATCTGCTAATGAAATAAAAATAGCACTTAGAGCAATACCAGCACTCATAATAATAGGAATAGCTATTTCTTGATAATTTGAGTATGAGGTTCTTAGCTTTTCAATAAGCAATGCGCCAATTACGGCGAATAGTATCCCAAACCACATTGGATTAATAATAGCTAATGCCGGTGATAATGTTAAAACAAACATCCCAAAGGATATACCACCTAATGTCACATGGCTTAATGCATCAGCTATTAGAGATAATCTTCTTACAACTATAAAAGCACCGATCAGTGGTGCTATAAAACCTATTAATATACCACTAATTAGTGAATACCTCATGAAGTCGAAATTAAGTAAGGCGTCAATCATTGGTATCACCACTTATACAAATTTTTAAACTCTTCATATTAAACTCCTATTATATTAATAATTTAAGCTTCGCAACATTCTCTATCGTGTTGATGATCCACAAATTTAACAGGATGGCCGTAAATTTTTGAAATTTCCACTTCATCAAGAGATTTAAAGGCTTCCGTTGAACCATGAAAATGTAAATGTCTATTTAAGCAAGCTACTTTAGTCGCTGTATCAGCTACTACGCCGATATCGTGCGTTACTAAAATAATTGTGATACCTTCTTCTTTTAAACGTTCCAATGTTTCGTAAAACTCATTCACATGTTTTGCATCAATACCATTTGTAGGTTCGTCTAATACCAATACTGTTGGATTAGAGATTAATGCACGAGCGATTAATACACGTTGTTGTTGACCACCAGAAAGTTCGGCAATATTTTTATCAATTAAATGGTGGATATTTAACCTAGATAGAACTTTATCTACTAATTGTTCGTCCTCTTTATTAAACCATTGAAATAGGCGTTTAGTTTTAGTTAAACCACTTAACACTACTTCTTTTACACTAGCAGGAAATCCAGCATTAAAGGCAGTAGCTTTTTGAGATACATAACTAATTTTTAAGGCCGATTGATTATTTTTCTTATATGATTTACCGTCTATATAAATCTCGCCTTTTTGTAGAGGAAGTAACCCTAAAATTACTTTCAGTAAAGTAGATTTTCCGGCGCCATTTGGTCCAACTATAGCTAGAAAATCCCCTTTGTTAATTTGAATATTTATATTTTCTAATACTTGTTTATTATCAAAGTGGTAATCAATATTTTTTAATTCGAATACTGGTTGACTCATTATTTCACCTCGGTTAATACTATACCGTTATCTTCTAAATTTGTAAATAGTAACGTTTACGACTTGAATTTGATATATTACTAGTTTTAAAGAAGACGCGACGTTAATATTTCGCGCCTTATGAAAGTAATAAGCGCTTTTAGTTTGGCCGCTTTTATTTACTTAATCGTTAATAGCTTTAATTTCTTTTCTAATACTAAGAAACCCGGTACATTCATTATAAATGTCCAGGTTTCTAAATTTTATATAATCATTTATTGTTGTAAAATCTTGTCTTTTAAATCAGCATCAAATTTTTGAGCTTTAAGCATTTCAATTTCAAACTTGTATGGTGGCTTTTTATTCTTTTTATCTTCGCCTACATATGGTGTTTCCAATATTTTTGGAATATCTTTAAATGAATTATGATGGACAACATAATTTAAAGCATCGAATCCAATATGACCAAAGCCGATATTTTCGTGACGGTCTTTATGCGCACCTTGTTCATTTTTACTATCATTAACATGTACCACTTTGATACGATCTAAACCAATAACTTTATCAAAGTGATTTAACACTCCATCGAAATCCTCTTTAATATTATATCCGGCATCATGAGTATGACAAGTGTCGAAACAAATAGAAAGTCTATCATTATGAGTCACACCATCAATAATACGTGCAATCTCTTCAAAACTACGGCCCACTTCTGAACCTTTACCTGCCATTGTTTCTAATGCGATTCTAACATCGTTATCGTGCGTTAAAACTTCATTTAAGCCTTTAATGATTTGTTCAATCCCTTTATCGGCACCAGCGCCAACGTGAGACCCAGGATGTAAAACAATATCTTTGGCACCAAGTGCTTGAGTTCTTTCAATTTCATTTTGTAAAAAATCTACGCCTAATTGGAATACTTCAGGTTTAGTAGTATTAGCAATATTAATAATATAAGGAGCATGAACTACAATATTTGAAAGTCCATAATTCTTCATTGCTTCATGACCTTTTTCGATATTTAAATCTTCAATACTTTTACGGCGTGTATTTTGAGGGGCACCTGTATATATCATAAATGTAGATTCACCAAAGCGATGTGCTTCTTCAGCTGAACCTTCAAGCATTTTTTTACCACTCATAGATACGTGAGAACCAAGTAGCATTTTATTCACCTATCCTTTTTTATTATTTTTACGTTGTTGACGGTTTTGACGTTTACTATATTGTTTACGTTCTTGGCGTTTCATTCGATCAACTTCTTGTTTAAATTTCTTTTTATATCCTGGTTTAACTTTATTTTTAGTTTTACTACGTACTTTATGTTTAACTTCATTAGTTAAATGATCATCTTTTCTTTCACGCTTACGTCGAGCATTATGAGCTTTGATCGGTGATAATTCACCGTTTTTCACATCCACATTTTCAAAGTGATATCCTTTATTTTCTATTAAAGATATATTGTGCTCTTCATCGGGACTATATAATGTAATAGCGACACCTTTATAGTTGCCTCTTCCTGTACGTCCAACTCTATGCGTAAAGAAGTCAATATCATTAGGTACATCAAAGTTTATCACATGGCTTACACCTTCGATATCAATACCGCGAGAAGCTAAATTACTTGCGATAACATATTGAAATTCTAAATTACGAATTCGTTTCATTTGTTGTTTACGTTCTCTAGGAGTTAAGCCACCGTGAATCATTCCAACTTTAATACCAGCTTGATTTAATGAATTAGTTAATTCGTTTGCGCTATCTCGACTATTACAAAATACGATACATAAATACGGGTTGAGAATATCAATTAACTGAAGTGTTTTATCAACTTTTTCTGTACCTTTAGTAGGAATTAGATAAAATTCTATATTTCTTTTATTGTGAGTTTTAGAATCCACAACAACAAATTCTGGATTATTTAAATATTTATTTAAAAATGGTTGTAATGATTTAGGAATGGTAGCACTAAATACTGCGATATGCGCACTATCATCAAGACGTGAAGCAATATGATCAACATCTTCAATAAGTCCTAGGTCAATCATTAAGTCTGCTTCATCAATAACGAGATTTGAAGCTAGATGAGCATGTAAGTGACCACTTTGAGCAAGGTCATTGATACGCGTAGGTGTACCAATAACTAGTTGTGGTTGATAATTAGTACGTTGTCTGTCTTTCTCAATATCAGTACCACCAATAAATAAACTTACTTTTACATCAGTTTTAAATTTAGCTAAGTGGCTCGCTGCTTGGAACAACTGTTGAGCTAATTCTCTTGTAGGAGCAACTACAATGGCCTGTGGTTCTTTTATCGTTGTATCTATTAAATCTAATAAAGGTAATAAGAATGCATGCGATTTACCCGTACCAGTTTGTGATTGTCCGATTAAATTTGTTCCTTTTTTAATTCTCGGAATAATTCTATTTTGTATTTCAGTTGGTTTTTCAAAATTTAGATCTTTAACTGCATCTATTAATGTAGCATCTAAATTAAATAATTCGAATGGGTGGTTTGCCATTAAATTGGCCTCCTTTAATATCCTCTTTAGAGGTTGAAAATAATTTATAAATAATTGAATGGATCAGTATTAATATCTGATGATTCAATTTTGAAGTTGGTACTATAGTCGAATAACCATTGATGTAGTAAGTCTTTAAGCCCATCTTTCATGACATATTCACTATAGTGGTTAATATCTAATAAATTGATACCATTAGTTTGAGCATCTAAGGCATCATGATGTTTAATATCACCTGTTATAAAAATATCAGCGCCCTTTTTAAAGGCAAGTTCTTCAAAGCCTATACCAGCTCCGCCAATAATAGCTACTTTACTAATCATTGCATTAGTATCCCCCGTAAAACGAACACTTGGAATTTGTAGTTGAGATTTAACTTGCTTAACAAATTCTTTAATTGGCATAGGTTTTTTCAATTCGCCTAATTTTCCAAGACCATAATTTGCTTCTCTTGTCATTTCGATAAAATCGTAAACGGGTGTCTCATAAGGGTGATTTTTTATAATTGTTTTTTCGGTTAACATACGTTGATGATGCTCAATCATAAATTCAATTTTAACTTCATTAACATATTCTATACTGTCGATTTGTCCAATATGAGGATTAGCTGCTCCCACGGGTTTAAATTGGCCTCTTCCTTCTGATTCAAAGAAACAATACTCATAATTACCTTCTTGAGCTAAACCTACTTGATTTAGTGCATCTTTGAAAGATTCGACATTTTCTTTCGGTATATATGTTTGTACTTTATAATAAGTTTCTTGGTTTGTATTTAAGAACTTAATATTATGGAGGTTTAGTTTTTGAGCAAGCATTTCATTAACGCCATCTACGTGATTATCAAGGTTGGTATGCAACGCAATCAATTGAAGATCGTTAGATATAATTTTACGAATAAGTTTACCATAACCATCGTCTGTTATTGATTTAACCCCTTTGAAAATAAGCGGGTGATGTGCCACGATAGTATTATAGCCTTTCATTATTGCCTGATCTACTATCGCATCTGTACAGTCTAAAGTAGTTAATATACCGGTAATTTCGGTGTCATTACTACCAATCAATAAGCCGACGTTATCCCAGCTTTCGGCAGTATGTAAAGGAACATTTCTATCTATAATTGACATTAATTGTTTAATCTTCATTAACAAGCACCTCTTTAATTAAATCCATTTCACTTTCTATCTCTTTAAGTCTCTCATGATGCACTTCAGAATTCAATTGTTTGCGGATATGCTCTAAGGCATTTAATTCTCGACGCCATTTCTTATAAAAAATTTCAGTTCTATTTTTGAGAAGTTCAGGTCCGAATTTTAGTTGTTTTTTAGTTAGTTTTTTAATATTATCAGTAAATTCGCTAACTACTATCTCATACACATGGCCTTTTTCCTCCATAATTTCTTCAGCGATGATGGTATAGTTTAAAGATTCTAGAGTTTGTCTAAGAACTTCAGTTTGAATATTACTCTGTAAAATTAAACGAGGTTTATTTGAAAGACGAGATTTTCCTTCTCTCAAAATTTTAGCGATTAATGGACCGCCCATACCACAGATTGTTATATTTTGAACATTATCCTCTTCTCTTAATACACTTAGCCCATCACCTAGCCGAACATTAATTAAATGGTTGAGTTGATGTTCATTAACGTTTTTCTCTGCCGCCTCAAAAGGACCTTTAATTACCTCGCCAGCAATAGCACGAGAACATAAATTATTTTCAATAGCATATATCGGTAAATAAGCATGATCAGATCCAATATCAGCCAATGTATGAGGTGTAAGATAACGGCTTACATGTGTTAATCTTTGATTTAAAGTTACCATAGCTAACTCCTTTATTTATAAAAATAGACTGGGACAATAAAGTGTCTCAGTCTAAGTATCGTTTAAGCAAAATAAAGCTAAATTAATAAGTAAACGTAATAAAATTTAAGACTGGTTAGTATTGGAATTAATATATTGATTTGTTCTAAAAAGCATTTAAAGTCTTCTAACAAGATTTACGATAACTGTTATTGCGATTAGGATAATTAATATAGAATTCCACCTAATCACTCGAATCTTCTTAAGTCTATAATGCTTTTGTGCTAAACTCTTTCAAACCTAACCGTCTACTAGGATTAATCCATGAAATCTTTAAGTCGTTTACTACGACTTGGATGTCTAAGTTTTCTAAGGGCTTTCGCTTCTATTTGACGAATACGTTCTCTTGTAACACCAAATACTTTACCCACTTCTTCTAGCGTTCTAGTTCTACCGTCATCTAAACCAAATCTTAAACGTAATACATTTTCTTCACGATCAGTAAGCGTATCAAGTACATCTTCTAACTGTTCTTTTAGTAATTCGTAAGCAGCATGGTCAGAAGGACTTTGAGCTTCTTGGTCTTCGATGAAATCGCCTAAATGGCTGTCATCTTCTTCGCCAATTGGTGTTTCAAGTGATACAGGCTCTTGGGCAATTTTAAGGATTTCGCGAACT
Source organism: Staphylococcus sp. acrmy (assembly GCF_022690565.1). Classification (NCBI taxonomy): domain Bacteria; kingdom Bacillati; phylum Bacillota; class Bacilli; order Caryophanales; family Staphylococcaceae; genus Staphylococcus; species Staphylococcus sp. acrmy. The sequence continues at coordinate 148,744 of NZ_JALCVE010000003.1, forward strand.
TTTTCAGGTGGTAAATCCATTTCTTCACCAATTTCTTCCGGTGCAGGATCACGGCCTAAGTCTTGTAATAATTGTCTTTGAACACGAATCAATTTATTAATTGTTTCTACCATGTGAACTGGGATACGGATAGTACGTGCTTGGTCAGCAATTGCTCTTGTGATTGCTTGTCTAATCCACCAAGTAGCATAAGTAGAAAATTTAAATCCTTTATTGAAGTCGAATTTTTCTACTGCTTTAATAAGCCCCATGTTACCTTCTTGGATTAAATCTAAGAATAACATGCCACGGCCTACGTATCTTTTAGCAATACTTACAACTAAACGAAGGTTTGCCTCAGCAAGACGTGATTTAGCGATCTCGTCCCCTTGCTCAATACGTTTAGCTAATTCGATCTCTTCTTGTGCACTAAGAAGATTTACACGACCAATTTCTTTTAGATACATTCTAACTGGGTCGTTGATTTTTACACCTGGAGGGGCACTTAAGTCATTAGGGTTTAATTTTGCATCAGTATCTGAGCTATCCTTCTCATTCACTAAACTAATATCATTGTCATTTAATTGATCAAAGAAATCGTCCATTTGATCAGAATCTATATCGAAGTTTTGTAGCTTTTCAGCTATTTCTTCGTGGCTAAGATGACCTTCCTTTTTACCTTTTTCAATTAATTGTTTTTTAACATCTTCTAATGTTAATGTCGGATCAATTGTTTGTTTTTTAATTTTAACTTGGTTATCAGACATGAAAAGGCCTCCCAATTTTAATATATGCTTTCAATCAAGAAATTAATTATATAATATTACAATATAATAAGAAAAGTATAGAGAATTTCTATAATAATTCTAACATGTTAAAAAATATTATTATATATTCTGTAATAAACTTAATTTCGTTAAGTTGATTTGTATTTGATTAATATACAGTATATTCCATATTTACCCATTAAAAGCGCATAATAACCATTATACAATAATGGTTATTAAATAGGAATACTATAATAAAAGTTCTTTAATACTTTATAGCTTAAAAGTAAGCTATACAAATGAGCCTACATTCGTTGTTTGTTTTTATTAACAATTTGTTGTAGGTAATATTTCTGTAATTCAATATCTCCAATTCTCGTGGCTTCACGGAGCTTATGATTTAATTCCTCAATTGAGTCATCAAATTTTGATTCATTTATAATGTCTATATAGTCTTCAATTTCACTGTCATAAGGTTCTTCGTTCATATCATAATTATCAAGCGTAATAAGCGCTTCTCTAAGATCATCATTATCCGTGTAAAGGATAATATCACTAATCATATATTGGTCATTTTCAGCATAAAATTCTTGCAAAACATTAAATATACGCTTGAAGAAATTATTTGTAAAATCATCATTCTCTAATTGTTTTTGATAATTTAAAAATAAATCTTTGTCGTTCATAAAATGTTTAAGCAATGCTCTTTCAGCCTTTTCATGTTTAGATAGGTTAGTAAATAAGCTTACTGTATTTTGAGCACTATCGTAATAGTTACCTTCATCTATATAGCTATCAGGAAAGTATGATTCGTTAGGGATGTTTTGTTGTGCAACATCACCATTGAGCGTTCTAGGATCAATATTGAAAATGTCTGCTACATCTCTAATAACTTTATTTTGTAATATTGAAGATTTCATCAACGCAAAATCATGTGTGATTTCTTTTAAGTATTTTTCATAAGCTAAATCATTATTATTAATTTCATCTTTATGACGATTTACTTTATATATAATGAAGGATTTCTTCTCATTATTAACAAATTCTAAAAATTTATCTTTACCATATTTAGCAATATACTCGTCAGGATCCATATCTTTAGGTAATTGTACTACAAAGACATTTAATCCCTGTTGCAGCATATGTTGACCTGTTTTCATCGTAGCTTCTTGACCAGCAAAATCACCATCAAACATTAACGTAACATTTGTAGCTAGTTTCTTTAAGACTGTAATATGTTCATCTGACAACGCAGTACCCATACTAGCTACTACTGATTTCAAGCCAGAATCATCTGCTTTGATGACATCCATAAAGCCTTCTAATAAAACAGCCTCATCGTTCTTTCGGATAGCCTTTCTAGCATTATCGAGATTGTATAATAGTCTTCTTTTTTGAAAAATAGGCGTTTCAGGACTATTCAAATATTTAGGTTCTTGGTTATTATAGGTTCTACCAGAATACCCTACTATTCTTCCTTGCGCATTTCTAAGTGGAAACATGATGCGGTCTCTAAAACGGTCATAATAGCTAAAGTTCTCTTCATTTCGCGACAGTAAACCTGCTTCATAAGCTAGCTCAATATCATAACCTTTATTTTGTAAAAAATCATGACAGAAATGAGAGTTATTAGGCGCATAACCTATGCCACGTGATTTGATTAAAGATTCTGAGAAACCACGTTGTGTTAAGTAATTTAAAGCTTCTTCGCCTTCAACTGATTTCATCAAGGCATATTGATAATACTCTTGAATCAATTCATGCATTTTAATCATATTTAAATCATCAGAAGCAATTTGAGTTGATTGCTCAGCTGAATTACCAACGTCAACAGAAATATTGACACGTTCACCTAATTCCTTCACAGCTTCCACAAATGAAATGTCTTTAATGTCTTGTATAAATTGAAAGACATTTCCACCTTTTTTACATCCAAAGCAATGACAAATTTGTTTATCTTCAGAAACTGTGAAAGAAGGCGTTTTCTCATCATGAAAAGGACACAAACCTATGTAATTGCGTCCTCTTTTTTCTAATTTGACGTATTCACTTACTAAATCTAAAATATCCGTCTTATCTTTAATTTCATTTATTACTGACTGTTCGATACGCAAAATAAATCACCTATTAAATATTAATTATAATATTATACCTTCCTAAAGTAATAATTGAAATTATTTTGCTTGTTGCTCTATAAGATGTATCACGTCATTAGCGGTTTCTTCAATAGCTTTGTCTGAAACATCTATAACAGGACAACCAATTCGTTCAACTATCTCTTCAAAATAGCTAATTTCTTCTTTTATACGAGCCTCATTAGCATATCTAGCAGAATCACCTAAACCCAATTGTTTTAAACGTTGTTTACGTATACGATTCAGTTTCTCTTCACTTATTCTTAGAGCTATACATTTAGAAGGATCAATTTCAAATAAATTCTCAGGAGGAGTAACTTCAGGTACTATTGGTACATTCATTACCTTATAACTTTTATGTGCTAAGTATTGAGATAATGGCGTTTTGGAAGTTCTTGAAACCCCAATTAATACAATATCAGCTTTTGGCAATCCTTTAGGGTCTTTACCGTCATCATATTTTACAGCAAATTCAATTGCATCAATTTTTCTGAAATACGCATCATCTAAACGATGCACTCTACCAGGCTGGTTATATGGGTTTTCATCGTAAGCTTCATTTAATATATTCATTAAAGGTCCCATAATATCAATTGATTGTAGATTGTATTCTTTAATTTTTTGTTGCATATAATTTTTAATATCAGATTTAACAAGGGTGTAAACAATGATTGCTTGTTTGTCATGCGCAACTTGAATGACCTCATCAATATTTTCAAATGATTCAATATATGGGTATCTTAAAAACTCATGTTTACATTCTTTAGGATTAAACTGTGAAACACAAGCTCTCGCTACTAATTCAGCAGTTTCACCAATTGAATCAGAAGCAATGATTATCTTTATATTTTCCATCGATGTACCACCTATTCTTTAAATAATGAGACAAATACTTTTGTAATAGTAGTCTTTGAAATTCTGCCTATAACTTGAAATTTGTCATTTTCTTTCTTTCTAATTAAAGGGATTGAATCTATCTCTTTTTCTATCATTTGATCAGCTGCATAAATCACTAATTCATCTTCTGTTAAATAAGTTAAGTTAGGCATACGTGACATATTTACACTAATAGGCATAGTGTGAATATCTTCCCCAATCATAGAAGCACGTAATAAATCTTTTCTAGAACATACCCCGATAAAATCATTATCATCATTTATTATAAATAATGTACCAGCATCTTCTAAAAAGATTGTGCATATCGCGTCATAAACCGTCATGTCTTCTTTAACTACTACAGGAGGAGACATATAGTCTTTAACTACATATTGACGTAACTGATCACTCATCAATTTGTTTTTTGATTTACCTGAGTAGAAATAACCTACTCGAGGTCTAGCTTCTAAAAAACCAGACATAGTAAGGATAGCTAAATCAGGTCTAAGTGTTGCACGTGTGAGCTCTAATTTTTCGGCTATGTGTTCACCAGTTATTGGGCCGCCTGTTTTAACAATTTCAATAATTTGTTGTTGTCTTTTACTAAGTTCTATAGGTCTTCACCCCTTTTAAATTCATATCTATTATACCTATTTATCTATCTCCCTACAAATACGTATAAATCCTTGCTAATAAATAATGAATGAATTAAACTATTGTTAAGCGAGTTAAGGATGGTGTAAGCTTAACAACTTATTTTGGCATATTAAATAATTTTATAAAAGTGAGTGGCTACACTAATTTGGGTGGAACCGCGGGTTAAATTAGGTATAAACTATATATTTTAGATATATAGCTTAATAAATCAACTCGTCCCAAGATGATAATAAGTGTTTTTACATTTATTTATTGTCTTGGGGCGTTTTTCTATTAAAAAGGAGAGATTATATGGTTAAAGATATGGATACAATTGTATCATTAGCGAAACACAGAGGTTTTGTATTCCCTGGTAGTGATATCTATGGCGGTTTATCAAATACATGGGATTACGGTCCTCTAGGTGTAGAATTAAAAAATAATGTTAAAAAAGCTTGGTGGCAAAAATTTATTACTCAATCACCATATAACGTTGGTATTGATGCAGCAATTTTAATGAATCCTAAAACTTGGGAAGCATCAGGCCACTTAGGTAACTTCAATGATCCTATGATTGATAACAAAGATAGTAAAATTCGTTATCGTGCTGATAAATTAATTGAAGATTATATGCAAAATGAAAAAGGCGATGAAAACTTTATCGCAGATGGTTTAAGTTTTGATGAAATGAAACGTATTATTGATGATGAAGGTATTGTATGTCCTGTAAGTGGTACAGCAAATTGGACAGATATCCGTCAGTTCAATCTTATGTTCAAAACATTCCAAGGTGTAACTGAAGATTCTACAAATGAAATCTTCTTACGTCCCGAAACTGCACAAGGTATTTTTGTAAACTATAAAAATGTACAACGTTCTATGCGTAAGAAATTACCATTCGGTATAGGTCAAATTGGTAAATCTTTCCGTAACGAAATTACTCCAGGTAACTTCATTTTCAGAACTAGAGAATTTGAACAAATGGAATTAGAATTCTTCTGTAAACCTGGTGAAGAAATCGAATGGCAAAATTACTGGAAGACTTTTGCTAGTCAATGGTTAAAAGACTTAAATATTAATGAAGATAATATGCGTTTACGTGATCATGATGAAGAAGAATTATCTCATTACTCAAATGCAACTACTGATATCGAGTATCGTTTCCCATTTGGTTGGGGCGAACTTTGGGGTATAGCTAGTCGTACTGACTTCGACTTGAAAAAGCATAGTGAGCATTCTGGTGAAGATTTCAAATATCATGATCCTGAAACAAATGAAAAATATGTACCTTATTGTATCGAACCATCACTTGGTGCAGACCGTGTAACGTTAGCATTCTTATGTGATGCTTATGATGAAGAAGGCGTTGAAGGAAGTAAAGACGCACGTACAGTAATGCACTTCCACCCTGCATTAGCACCATATAAAGCTGCTGTATTACCTTTAAGTAAAAAATTATCTGAAGAAGCAATTAAAATCTTTGAACAATTAAGTTCTAAATTTGCAATTGACTTTGATGAGTCTCAATCAATTGGTAAACGTTACCGTCGTCAAGATGAAATTGGTACACCATACTGTATCACATTTGATTTTGACTCATTAGAAGATAATCAAGTAACAGTACGTGACCGTGACTCAATGGAACAAGTCCGCATGCCAATTGCTGAACTTGAAACATTCTTAGCTGAAAAAGTTAGTTTCTAGGTCATCATTATTATCATTAACTCTATAACTTTAAAAAGTTAAATAAAGCTCTCTTCAATTGTTTTCACATTGAAGAGAGCTTTATGTTTATATTAGATAAAATTATTCATTTCCTAGTCTTTTAAGTTGATTGATTAACTTTTGACTCTTGAAATACATTCCAGCATATTCTTTATAAAGTAAAATGATTAGCTCTGACATTTCATCTAAAATATCCTGACTAATATTGAACTGATTCATTTTAGTTATAGGTAATTTTTGAAGGATATCTAATAAATAGAATGTTTTATTAGATATTCGAAAGGCATACGGGTCTTTCATTAATTGATCCTGAGATATTGTGCCGTCATATCTAAAGCTATAGGCAACTAGTTTAGATTGATCTTCATCTCCTGAAATTGCACAGTGATCAAAGAAAGCCGTAAAACCAAAACGGCTCATACATTTAAGTAGTACAATTATTGACATTAATTGAGCAGAATCCCCTCTAGATATATTCTCCAAAGAAAAATGTAATAATTGATAATGATATGGCGAAACTTCATCTTGTTCCATTGAACGATCAATCACTTCTGCACATAAAGTTGCGTAACTACTATTAAAAATATCTAAACGTAAGTCATAATATTGATTAATGACATCAATAGAATTTAATGTACCCATGCCTTTCCATTTATTATAAATAAATAAGCCATACACAAATAATTGCGTATGGGCTTGTAAGCCGGTTTTAGATTTTTTAGCACGTCTCACCATTAATGGAATTTTAGCACCATGCTCATTTAAGACAGTAATAATTTTATCAGATTCACCATAATCGACTGATTTAATAATAATTCCTTTTTGCTTATCGAGCATTCATCCCACCGGCTTTCTTTCACATAATCAATATTAATCTTGGTCTTCAATATAACCCATTTGACGAATAAAGTTAACTTTATTGCGCCAATCTTTTTGAACCTTAACCCATAGTTCTAAGTACACTTTTGAACCTAAGAGCATTTCAATATCACGTCGAGCTCTTTTACCTACTTCTTTTAATTTCTTACCGCCTTTACCAATAACGATACCTTTTTGCGAATCACGTTCTACAAATATAGTAGCTTCTACTCTCACACGGTCTTCGCTTTCTTTCACCATTCTATCTACGTTAACCCCTATTGCGTGAGGGATTTCTTCGCTTGTTAAATGCAATATTTTCTCACGAATAATTTCACTAACCACGAATTGTTCAGGATGGTCAGATATCTGATCATCTGGATAATATTTAGGGCCTTCTGGTAAATATGTTTTAAGCACATCAATAAAGTGATCTACATTAAGACCTTCTAACGCTGAAATAGGTACTATTTCAGTGAAATCCATATATTCTTTATATTGTTCAATTCTTGGCATTAAGGCATCTGGATGCACTAAATCAATTTTATTTAAGACTAAAAATACTGGCGTTTTCACATTTTTTAACATTTCAATAATATATTCATCGCCACGTCCAATTTCTTCATTTACATTTACCATAAACATAATAGCGTCAATTTCAGATAATGTATTTTTAGCTACACGCATCATATAGTCGCCTAACTTGTGTTTAGGTTTATGAATACCTGGCGTATCTAAAAAGATGATTTGGGCATCTTCTCTAGTCATAACACCTTGAATTTTATTACGTGTTGTTTGAGATTTATCAGACATAATTGCTATTTTATGACCAATCACTCTATTCATAAATGTTGATTTTCCAACATTTGGTCTTCCTATAATTGAAACAAATCCTGACTTATGTTCTGTCATTTATTCTAAATCCTTTCCTGAAAAGCCGTATGGCAATAACTCAGCCACTGTTGACTCTAATAATTCGCCTGTATGATTTGTCATATAAACCGGCATGTCATCATCACATAATTCTTTTAACACTTGTCTGCACGTACCACAGGGAGAAGATGGTTTATCAGCATCAACAGTAATTGTAATTGATTCAAACTCTCCTGGGCGATAACCTTCTGAAATCGCAGCGACTAAACTTGATCTTTCCGCACAAATACAAGAAGGATATGCTGCATTTTCAACATTAGCTCCATAAAATGTACGTCCATCTTTAGTTATTAAATATGCACCCACATTGAATTTACTATATGGTGCATAGGCACGCTTTTGGGCTTCTTTCGCTTCTAAAAAATAATGTGATTGATAACTCATCTATTATATCCCCTTTTCCCCTAAAAAATATGTGGTATAAAAACAATTAGTCCAATAATTGATGCTAATATTGAAACTAATAACACACTAAATGCTGCGATATCTTTAGCTTGCTTAGCCAGTTCATGATACTCCATAGTTACTAAATCTACGACACATTCAATAGCAGTATTCACAGCTTCTAATGTTAACACTAAAAATATTGCTAATAATATAAACATCCATTCAATACTATTTAAATTGAAAACGAATCCTAAAACAATAGTGAGTATTGCAATAATAATATGCAGTATATAATTATGATCTTTTAGAAGAAGTGTTTTAAAACCATCGAAGGTATGTTGAAACCTTTTAAAAAGTTTAATCTCTTGTCAGTCCATATGCATTTAATATAGTGTCTTGACGGCCAAACATTCTTTTTTCATCTTCTTCATTCATGTGATCATAGCCTAATAAATGTAAGAAACCGTGTAGAGATAAGAAACCAAGTTCACGTTCGAAGGAATGCCCATACGATTCTGCTTGTTCTTGAGCTACATCCGTACAGATAATAATATCGCCAAGCACTCTTGGCATATCTAATCCAGTAATCTCAGGTTCATCTTCTTCTAAAGCAAATGAAATAACATCTGTAACTTTATCTTTGTCTCTATACATTCTATTAATTTGTTGGATTTCTTCTTTATCTACAAATGTAACAGAAAGTTCAGCATCCTCTTTGATGCCCTCTTGTTCTTTGGCGAAAGTAAGGAGTTTATCAATTTGTTGATACCAATCTTCCTTTACTAATTCAGTGTGATCATTAAAATCAATTGTAAACATTTAGATATCTCCTTCATAACGGTCAATGATTTTACTAACTAATGGATGTCTTACAACGTCACTTTGGTCTAATTGCATAATAGTTATACCTTTCACATCTCGTAGTTTTTTAACGGCTTCTTTTAAGCCACTCTTAACCCCTTTAGGTAAATCAATTTGAGTTTGATCTCCTGTAACTACCATTTTCGAACCAAAGCCTAATCTTGTTAAAAACATTTTCATTTGAGCATGTGTTGTATTCTGAGCTTCGTCTAGTATAACGAATGCATCATCGAGCGTACGACCACGCATATATGCTAAAGGTGCAATTTCAATGGTACCACGTTCAATGAAACGCGCAGTTTGTTCTCTGCCTAGAACAGTATTCAAACCATCATATAAAGGTCTTAAGTAAGGATCTACTTTCTCTTTTAAATCCCCTGGTAAGAACCCTAGTGATTCTCCGGCTTCTACTGCTGGACGTGTTAAAACGATACGTTTAACATTTCCTTTTCTTAATTGTTTAGCAGCATAAACCACAGCTAAAAATGTTTTACCTGTTCCAGCTGGCCCAATACCGAATACTAAATCATTTCTTTTCATAGCATTCACATATAAACGTTGACCCATTGTTTTGGCACGTATAGTTTTACCAAATGCATCCTTAGTAATTTCTTCGTCATATAAATCTAATAGATATTGAATTGTATCATTTTGAGCCATTTTTATTGCGGCTTCAACATCTTTTAAAGTAACTGTATTTCCTAATTCAATTACCTTCAATAAATTTTTTAGAACTAATTCTGCTTTTTCAACATGCTCTAATACTTGTCCTTTAACAGCGATTTCTTGTCCACGAGCATGTATCTCAACATCAAATGATTCCTCAATAGCTTTTAAGTGTTCATCATTATTTCCAATTAAAGCTTGAGAATGATTGATGTCTTCTATTTGAATTATTCCAGGCATATAAGCGCTCCTTTTCACTAATACAAAGTTATATATTTCAATGTAAATTGGTTATTAATTCACATATGTAATAATTTGAAAATGAGTAATCAAATTTAGCAAATGATTCTCACTAAAACAAGTATATATTAAATTATAGTAATAACGTCTTCCATATAAATTTTACTAAACAATGCTTAAGTATACAAATTTTATTGATTTATAGGGCTTGTTAGTTGTAAATATCATCGTATAGTTATTTAAATAAAAGCTTAATTTGCATATTAAATCAAAAAAGCCTAGAAATCTTTCACTAGGAAAGTTCTAGGCTTCGCCAATATAACTATAATTGCTTTGGTTTATTCAATATTTCTTGCCATATGACGCCATTAATAACTGGATCGCTATCGAATTGTAGCTTTTCATGGGTCATATTTTGCTCTATATTCTTGCTATTAAGCAATTGCTTTAATTTGAATCGTTTAGTACGTTCGGATAAGTTTTTGTCATTAATAATTGAACGGGCTCTGTTTTCAATATGAGTAAGTTGCTTCTCTTTTTCTCTATCAATTTCAGCTCGAACGTTATATAGATTATCGACTAACTCTGATTCCAATTCTTTTTGTAATTTTTGACGTTCTTGGTCACTACCGCGAGTTGAGTTTGTTTGTCTAGTCTGACGGTCGGTATGACGTTGAACAGTTCTTTGTGAACGTTCTAATTCTTCAGAAGATTGTTCCTCTAAAATTTCCCTTTCAAGTTGTTGGTCTTGATAAACGGATTTTTTGTTTTTAGGAACTTCTTTTCTTTTTTGAGAAGTTGTTTCATCATCTGAAAATCCCTTCTCTAATTCGCTAAAAGCTTCTTCAATTTGTTCGAAAAACCCTTTTTGTTGCTTGGGCTTTTGATTAGGTGAAGTAGCTTTACGTTGAGGTGGACGTTGGTTCTGACGTTGCTCATGACTTTTATCACGTAAAGCACTAACACCTGAAATAATGATAGATATTATAAATATGATAATACCTATATTCATTTAATCACCCCCTTATCGTTTACTCTGGTGATTCATCGTCATTTTGTTCTGAACGTTGATTAATGGCGTTTCTCATTCCTGTATCGGCTTCAATATTTTTCAAGTTATAATAATCTTTAACGCCAATATTACCTTTACGTAAAGCTTCAGCCATTGCAAGTGGAACTTCAGATTCTGCTTCTACTACTTTAGCGCGCATTTCTTGAACACGAGCTTTCATTTCTTGTTCTGAAGCTACAGCCATTGCACGACGTTCTTCTGCTTTAGCTTGTGCAATATTTTTATCAGCAAGTGCTTGTTCAGTTTGTAAGTCAGCACCGATATTTTTACCGATATCTACATCGGCGATATCAATAGATAGGATTTCAAATGCTGTGCCTGAGTCTAATCCTTTACTTAACACTGTTTTAGAGATGTTATCTGGATTTTCAAGTACTTGAGTATGGTGTTCACTTGAACCGATAGTTGAAACAATACCTTCACCAACACGAGCGATAATTGTTTCTTCACCCGAGCCACCGACTAAGCGTGAAATGTTCGCACGTACAGTAATTCTTGCTTTGGCTTTAACTTCGATACCGTTCATAGCCACACCAGTTATAAATGGCGTTTCAATAACTTTAGGATTTACTGACATTTGAACAGCTTCTAATACATCACGGCCTGCTAAGTCAATCGCAGCAGCACGTTCGAATGGTAAATTGATGTCTGCACGTTGAGCAGCAATGTTAGCATCGACTACTCTGTCTACATTACCACCTGCTAAATAGTGAGACTCTAGTTGATTAGTTGTTAAGTTCAAACCAGCTTTATGTGCTTTGATTAATGGACCAATCACTTTACGTGGGGAAACACGACGTAATCTCATACCTACTAAAGTACCAATACCTACTTTAACGCCAGCAGCTATTGCAGATATCCAAAGTCCTACTGGTACAAATGAGAATAAAATTAATAATGCTATGACAATAATGACAGCAATTATGATAATACCTATTCCAAACATTAAATCGCTCCTTTATAATTATTCAATTTCTCTAACTATAACTCTTGTACCTTCAACTTCAAGAATTTTAACTTGCTTATTTCTAAGTATGAATGCACCATCAGAGACAGCATCAATTCTTTCATTATCTAGGGAAATAATTCCTGCTGGTCTAAGATCAGTTATAGTTTGTGCTGTTTGTCCTATTAAGTGAGAACGGTCATCGTGAGATCTATAACCTGCTTCTGCATTCGTTGAATCTTTTAAAACGACTTTATCTAGAAATGGAATTTTACGTTTGAAAATTTTCACCAATATCACCCATTCAATAATAGCTAGAATAGAAGCAATCACTACATTCATTAACATTAATAATATGTTATCTCCAAGCATAATTATACTTAATACAATTAAAGTGATTCCTATGATTCCAATAATAGCTCCAATTACAAATAATTCAATAATAACCAGTATCGCACCAACGAAAAATAAGAGTACAGATACTAAGTTAACATCGCCACTTACTAGGAAACCTAAAAATAGAACTAAAAGTGCAAGACTTGCAATAATACCCATAAGATTTACTCTTTTCGAGTATAATTGATAGAGAAAGCCTAAAAAGATAATACAAGTCAGTATTAAGGAGATAAGTGGGCTAGTAATAATATCGGATAATTGGTTCATCCATGTATTAGTAGATAAAATCGAATTGAAAATGATATGTATCGCATTAAAATAGTTCACAATTTCACCTCGCTCTCAATTTCGATTATACATTAATATATAGGGAGTTTATAGTGTTAGAATAATATCTTTAAAAAGAAAAAACTCCCGATTAGTTTACACTAATCGAGAGCATATTTATAATTAATATTCTTGTTGAGGGAGTCAACAGAGCTATTAATTATTTGAATTTACGTTTACGTGCAGCTTCTGATTTCTTTTTACGTTTAACACTTGGTTTTTCGTAAAATTCACGTTTACGTACTTCTTGGATAGTACCACTTTTAGATACTGAACGTTTAAATCTACGTAATGCATCTTCTAGTGATTCATTTTTACGTACTACTGTTTTAGACATCTGTATTTCCCTCCCTCCAAATATCAACGAAACTTTAAAGTCATTAGTCGCATAGTGCTATATGACTATGCTTTACTTAGTATAATATATGAAATAATTATGGTCAATTGCAAATCTTTATAATTTTAAAAATTTATAATAGTACACCTTGTTCTGATTTATTAGTTGCATGGTCTACTACTCTAATAGCATTACCAATATTAATTGGATAATCAGCTTTTAAGATTTTAACTTTTACAATTTGGCCGATTAATGATTCATCAGCTTCAAATTCCACTTTCATATAATTATCAGCATAACCTACTAATGTGCCTTCTTTTTCGTCTGCTTCTTCTGGAATGACTTCTAACACTTCATTTTCAAATTTAGAAGCATAGTCTTTAGCAAGTTGATCACTTAATGCAATCAATTTATGCACACGTTCATTTTTAATCTGTTCATCAATTTGGTCATCCATACGTGCTGCAGGTGTACCGATACGTGATGAATAAGGAAAAACATGTAACTCTGAAAATTTATGCTTAACAATAAAATCAAATGTTTCTTGGAATTCTTCTTCAGTCTCACCTGGGAAGCCAACAATGACATCGCTAGTAATAGCTAAGTCTGGTAATGCATCATGTAATTTCGTTAATCTTTCAGAGAAATGTTCCATAGTATATTTTCTTCTCATACGTTTTAACACTGTATCAGAACCTGATTGCAATGGTACGTGTAAGTGTCTAACAACTTTATTGGATTGTTTTAAAACGTCGATGACTTCATCAGTAAGTTGACTAGCTTCGATTGATGAAATTCTAATACGCTCTAAGCCATCAATTTCTTCTAAATCTCTTAACAGTTGTGCTAAGTTGTAATTTTTTAAATCTTGGCCATATCCACCAGTATGAATACCTGTAAGAACGATTTCTTTATATCCTGATTGTACTAGTTGAGTTGCTTGTTCTACTACTTTTTCAGGATCTCTAGAACGCATTAATCCACGTGCCCATGGAATTATACAAAACGTACAGAAATTGTTACATCCTTCTTGAATTTTAAGAGACGCTCTAGTTCTATCAGTGAAATAAGGAACATCTAATTCTTCATATGTACGGTTCTTCATAATATTTCCAACACCGTTAATCGGTTGACGTTCTGCTCTAAACTGGTCAATATAGTCTAATAATTTATATCTATCTTGTGTGCCGACAACGACATCTACTCCAGGAATTTCCATAATTTCGGCAGATGATGTTTGTGCATAACATCCTGTCACACAAACTACTGCATCTGGATTTTGACGAATCGCTCTACGTATAATTTGTCTACTTTTTTTATCGCCAGTATTAGTTACGGTACAAGTATTGATAACAAAGACATCTGCATTTGTTTCAAAGTCTACTCTATCGTAATCTGCTTCTTTAAATAATTGCCAAATTGCTTCAGTTTCATAATGGTTAACTTTACAACCTAATGTGTGAAACGCAACTGTTGACATGAAATTCACCCCATTAATTCTTTTTCAAAACTTATAGCACTCAATGCGTAAAGCGGTGCTGTTTCTGCCCGTAAAATTCTTGGACCTAAGCCAACATTTGTACTTACATCTTTGAAGGTTATGATTTCTTTTTCAGAAAATCCACCTTCTGGCCCAAATATGATTAATATGCGATCGTTAGTCTTAAATTGTCTCAAAGCATCCTTGAACAAGCTAATTTCCCCACGTTTCGCTTCATCTTCATATGCTAATAAAATATAGTCATAATGACTAATAGTATCATAAATTTTATTTAAATTCGACTCGAATTTAATATGAGGAACGATTAAACGATAACTTTGCTCAGCTGCCTCTTTGATAATTTTTTGCCAACGTTCTAACTTCTTCTGAGTTTTGTTAGGTGGTAATTTGGCAACAGATCTATCCATTTCTACAGCGATAAATTCTGATGCACCCATCTCTGTAGCCTTTTGAATCATCCATTCATATTTATCGGATTTTATTAATCCACTACAAATTGTAATATGCATAGGTAATTCGGTATTTATATCTAACTTTTGAATGAGTTTAAGTTCAATTTCTTGAGGTGTAATTTGCGTAATCTCAGTTGTATAAACTTCTTTGTTTTTGAAAGTTACGATAACCTTATTACCAACTGAATTTCTCATTACATTCGTTATATGATGTATATCTTCCTTATTTGTTATAAAAAAACGCTGATCTTCATCAGCGTTTTGATCTATAAAGTACCTTTGCAATTTATTCACTCACTTTCTGACCAACGATGCATACCCAACCGTTGTCATGATTGATTGATACTATTTCAAATCCTACACGCTTCATGTGAGATAGAATTTCTTCATGTTTTTCTTCAATTATACCAGAAGTAATAAAATAGCCTTCGTTATTTAAAGTATTATATGCATCTTCAATCATATCATCAATAATATGAGCTAAAATATTTGCGATTACAATATCAAATTTTTCAGTTTCATCTTGCAATAAATTTCCTGGCACAGCTTCAATTGAATCTTCACAATTATTTTTTCTAAAGTTTTCTTTAGCAACATTTACAGCCATTTCATCTATATCGAGTGCTTTAATTCTCTTAACACCTATTAAGTGAGAAGCGATACTCAATATTCCAGAGCCTGTACCTACATCAATCACTGAGTTTTGAGGAGATACATAATGCTCTATTGCTTTTAAACACATACTCGTTGTCGGATGGTCACCTGTTCCAAATGCCATTCCAGGGTCTAATTCGATGCATAATTCTGCATCTGTTTCTTTAGTATAGTCTTCCCAGCTAGGAACGATTGTAAATCTCTTTGACGCTCTAAAAGGATGAAAGTAGTTTTTCCATTCGTTTGCCCAATCTACTTCTGCGATAGTTTTTTCAGAAAAGTTCACCATATCAGTGTCAATTCCTTCTAGTGATAAAATTTGATTCTCTAATTTATCTCTGAATTGAGACGAATAAGTTAAATCATTGAAATAAGCTTTTAATCTAACGCCTTGTTCAGGATAGTCCTCTTTTTTCAATTCATAAATTTCGCCAAATTTATCTGCAGGTTGATTGATTAAATCATGAGAATCTTCTATAACTACACCGTTTGATCCATTATCTTCGAGTATATCAGTTACTAAAGGCTCAACTTCATGGTTAACTACAATTGAAAGTTCTGTCCAGTTCATCATTTATTCTCCTCTAAAAAATTTGCGTGCTTTATCTTTGAAATTAGAAGGTTGTTCTTCTAAAGTTTCCCCACTAATTTCTGCAAATTCTCTCATTAGTTCTCTTTGTTTATCTGTAAGTTTAGTTGGTGTAACCACTTTAATGTTAACAAATAGATCACCGTGACCGTAACCATGAACATTTTTGACACCTTTGTCTTTTAAGCGGAACTGTTTACCTGTTTGTGTGCCTGCAGGAATAGTTAACATGACATGCCCTTTAAGTGTTGGAACTTTAATTTCGTCACCTAATGAAGCTTGTGGGAAACTAACATTTAGATTGTAATATAAATCATCGCCATCACGTTCAAATTTATCTGAAGGTCTAACACGGAATACTACATATAAATCACCGTGTGGTCCACCATTTTCTCCTGGTGTACCTTCGCCTGCTAAACGAATTTGTTGATCGTTATCGACACCTTCTGGAACTGTTACTTCTAGTTTAACTGTTTTATTTTCTGTACCTTTACCATGACAAGTTGGACATGGTTCTTCAAACTCTTGACCAGAGCCATCACACTTAGGACAAGTTTGTTCAGTTCTAACTCGGCCTAAAATAGTATTTTGTTCTACTGAAACATGGCCTGCGCCGTTACAATAACTACAAGTTTTCTTACTAGTGCCAGGTTTAGCGCCATCACCATTACATGTGTGACAAGTGACGTCTTTACGGATAGATATTTCTTTTTTAGTTCCAAAGACTGCTTCTTCGAATTCTAATGTCATTGTATATTGTAAATCATCGCCTTTACGTGGCGCATTAGGATCTCTTTGACGTGAGCCACCGAAGAATGAACTAAATATGTCTTCGAATCCGCCACCAAAGCCACTGAAATCTTGGCCGCCAAATCCTTGGCTTCCGAAGCCACCTTGCGGACCTTCGTGACCAAATTGATCATAATTAGCACGTTTATTGTCATCACTTAGTACTTCGTATGCTTCAGAGATTTCTTTGAACTTCTCGTCGGCACCTTCTTCTTTATTAATATCAGGGTGATATTTTTTTGATAATTTACGGTAAGCTTTTTTTATTTCATCTTTTGATGCGCCTTTGCTAACGCCTAAGACTTCATAATAATCTCTTTTAGCCAATTTCATCTCTCCTTTTAAAGCGGTATTTTTATGAGCATCTCCAAGTATTGTAAATATAAAAGAAAAAGTCAAAGCCAATGTTCAATTGACTTTGACTTTTTGGCTGACATTTATAGTGGTTTAACTAAATTAGCGAACCTTATAAACGATTAGCGATTATTTTTTATCTTCATCGTCATTTACTTCTTTAAATTCAGCATCTTCTACATTGCTGTCATTATTGCCTTGTTGTTGAGCATCAGCACCTTGTGCTTGTTGTTGAGCTTGTTGATAAACTTTAGCTGATAAATCTTGAATTACTTTTTCAAGTTCTTCTTTTTTAGCTTTAATGTCTTCTAAATCTTGACCTTCAAGGGCAGATTTTAAAGCATCTTTTTTACTTTCAGCATTAGATTTGTCATCTTCGCTAATGTTTTCACCTAAGTCTTTAATAGTTTTTTCAACTTGGAATACTAAGCTATCTGCTTCATTTCTTAAGTCTACTTCTTCACGACGGCTTTTATCTGCTTCAGCATTTTCTTCTGCATCTTTAACCATACGATCGATTTCTTCATCAGATAAAGCTGAGCTTGATTGAATTGTGATATTTTGTTCTTTGTTAGTACCTAAGTCTTTTGCAGTAACATTTACGATACCGTTTTTATCAATATCAAATGTAACTTCGATTTGAGGTACGCCACGTGGAGCAGGTGGAATATCAGTTAATTGGAATCTACCTAATGTTTTATTATCTGATGCCATTGGGCGTTCACCTTGTAACACGTGAATGTCTACTGCTGGTTGGTTATCAGCTGCAGTTGAGTATACTTGAGATTTTGAAGTTGGGATAGTTGTATTACGTTCAATTAATGTGTTCATACGTCCACCCATGATTTCAATACCAAGTGATAATGGTGTAACGTCTAATAATACGACATCTTTAACATCACCAGTGATAACGCCACCTTGGATAGCAGCACCCATTGCTACTACTTCGTCAGGGTTAACACCTTTGTGAGGGTCTTTACCAATTTCTTTTTTAACTGCTTCTTGAACAGCTGGGATACGAGTTGAACCACCTACTAAGATAACTTCGTCGATTTCCGAAGTAGATAAACCAGCGTCTTTAAGTGCTTGACGAGTAGGTTCCATAGTTCTTCTAATTAATGAATCAGCTAATTCTTCAAATTTAGAACGAGTTAAACTAATTTCTAAGTGTAATGGACCATTTTCACCAGCTGAGATGAATGGTAATGAAATTTGAGTTTGAGAAACACCTGATAAGTCTTTTTTAGCTTTTTCAGCAGCATCTTTAAGACGTTGTAATGCCATTTTATCTTGTGATAAGTCTACGCCATTTTCTTTTTTGAATTCTGAAACTAAGTGATCGATAATTACTTGGTCAAAGTCGTCACCACCAAGTTTATTATCACCAGCAGTTGAAAGTACTTCAAATACGCCATCGCCTAATTCAAGGATAGAAACGTCAAATGTACCGCCACCTAAGTCGAATACTAATACTTTTTGATCTTGTTCAGTTTTGTCTAAACCATAAGCTAATGCAGCAGCAGTTGGTTCGTTAATAATACGTTCAACTTCTAAACCAGCAATTTTACCAGCGTCTTTTGTAGCTTGACGTTCAGCATCATTGAAGTAAGCAGGAACTGTGATAACTGCTTTATCAACTTTATCTCCTAAATAGCTTTCTGCAGTGTTTTTAAGGTTTTGTAAAACCATTGCTGAAATTTCTTGAGGAGTATATGATTTGCCTTCAATATCAACTTTATAGTCAGTACCCATATGACGTTTAATTGATTGAACTGTATTAGGGTTAGTAATAGCTTGACGTTTAGCTACTTCACCAACTTGAGTTTCACCGTTTTTGAATGCTACTACTGATGGAGTAGTTCTAGCACCTTCAGGGTTTTGAATTACTTTAGGTTCGTCACCTTCTAAAATAGCTACACATGAATTTGTTGTACCTAAGTCTATACCGATTACTTTACTCATAATAAAATTCCTCCAATATAATTATTTGTTAAAATGGTATTTTCATCAAATGCTTTATTGATTTACTTTAACCATTGATGGTCTTAGAACTCTATCCTTTAATTTATACCCTTTTTGTAGTTCTTGAGTAATTTCTCCAGATTTGAAATCAGGATTATCATCTTGAACTACAGCTTGGTGATAATTAGGATCAAATTCTTGACCTTCAGATTCAATTTCTTCAAGACCATTTTCTTGAAGTGCTCTTAATAAGCTTTCATGAACCATTTGTACACCTTTTTGCAATGATTTAAATGATTCATCGCTACCTTCAATTTGTAAAGCACGTTCAATATTATCAATTGTAGGTAAAATATCAGTTAACACACGTTGTGATTGATATTTTTTATTAGTTTCATTTTCTTTTTGAATTCTACGTTTATAATTTTCGAATTCTGCATACAATCTTAAATATTTTTCTTCATTTTCATTTGCTTTTAATTGTAATTGCTGAATTTCCTCATCTTTAGGATCTACTGATGTTTCTTCACTTTCATCACTATCTTGTGAATTATCATTTTCAACTGTAGCAGTTTCAGCATTTTCTACTGATGATGTTTCTTCATTAGTTGTTTCATTTTCTTCAGTATTTTCAGTAGTATTTTTTACTGATTCATCTTTTTCTGTCATTTTTTACCCTCCAATATAATTACAATTAAACTCACCAAATTTGGTTAAGTAATTGAATCACATTTTGATAATGCATTGCAGTTGGTCCAATAACCGCTATTTGTCCTTTTAGAGAATGATCAAAGTGATATTGACTAGTAACGATTGAAATATCACTAAGACTTTCATCAATTTCTTTTCCAATTTTGACATTAATTTCTGAAGAAGAAATGTCTTCTAACAATTCAGTAATCCGCTCTGACTCTAAATACTGCAAAATTGGTTGAATTGACGAAACATTTGATTCATTCAATGCATCAATTAGTTTAACCTTTCCACCCATAAAAATGCTATTACTTTGTTTGTGAAGATGTGAATTAAGCATATGAACAATATTATTAATAAATAATTCTTCTTCATTAGAGTTAACAAATGCTTTAATTTTATCTTTAAAGTTAAAATTTTTATCGCTATATTGTTGACTAATGAAATTAGAAATATCAATTAACCTATCATTGTCTAAATTGATGTATGAATGCAAATGTAAGTGTTCTACGTGCCCTGAATTGTAAATAATTACCATTATAATAATCGATTGATTTGCACGTATTAAATGAACGTTATTTATAATATCTTTATTGTGGTCTGGACGAACAACCAACGTTGCATATTGAGATTTCATTGATAATTCATTTGCAAAATAATTTAATGCTGAAGAAATATCGTAGTGATTCTCAATCAAGAGTTGATTTAATCGTTGAACTTTATTGTGTTTTTGATGAGATGTTTTCTTTAACAATTGATTGACATAAAGTCTAAACCCTTCTTCTGAAGGAGAACGACCTGAGGATGAATGTGTTTTTTCTAAAAAGTTTAATTCTTCTAGATATTTCATTTCATTCCTAATCGTTGCTGGACTGACATCTAAGTGATGTCTGTCAATCAATGTCTTAGAACCAATTGGTTGTCCTAAATCAACATAATCTTCAACAATTGCATTTAAAATGCTTAATTGTCTATCTGTAATCATGTTTTCACCTCATTAGCACTGTTTCCTCTCAAGTGCTAATTATAATTTATCAAATTGGTCAAAGTAAGTCAACGTTAAAGCATTACTTTTTTTAAAATATCTATATATTTAACAGAAAAGCTTCAAAAACCTCATTTCCAATCACTTTTCCACGCTCAGTTAAAGAAATATATCCATCTTGTTCTTTTAATAGTTCTTTAGTTTTTAAACTATCAATAGTGTAACCAAAAACCTTATCTATAGAAACGTTAAATTTAAGGTAAAATTTTTCTCTGCTTACGCCTTTATTCATTCTTAAACCTAGGAACATTTCTTCTTCCATTTTTTCCTCAAATGTCGGTGTATTGCTGGTTAATATAGGCTTTTCATCATTATTCACTTTATTGATGTAATGTTGGACAGGATTTAAGTTTGTATACCTTACTCCATTTACATAACCACTTGCCCCGGCTCCGAAACCATAATACTCCTCATTAAGCCAATACACTTTATTATGATATGACTCATGGTTATTTTTAGCGAAATTAGAAATTTCATATTGTTTAAAAGGTGTATTTTCGAGAGTATTCATTAAATACTGGTACATTTCAGCGCCTAAGTCTTCATTTGGTAATTTCAACTTACCTTTTCGATACATATTATAAAATTGAGTTTTAGGCTCTAAAATTAGGCCATAACTTGAGATATGATCAATATCCATATTTATTGCTCTATTTAAACTGTCTGAAAAGTCTTCTAAAGTCTGTTCGGGCAAATGATACATTAAATCGAGGCTTATAGATTGAATGCCTGCTTTTCTAGCATTATTTACTGCATTATATATATCTTCCGTCTTATGAGTTCTGCCAAGAATGCGTAATAATTCAGGTTTGAAAGTTTGTACACCCATTGAAATCCTATTCACCCCGTATTGTTTTAGCAATTTCACTTTATCAAAAGTTAATTCATCTGGATTAGCTTCAAAACTAAATTCTCCACTAATTGAAAAGATAGAAGTGATTGCTTTTAATAATCTTTCAAGTTGTGCTTCACTAAGTGCAGTAGGTGTTCCTCCCCCTACATACATAGTATCTAACTCCCTATTAGAACTCGTCTCCATTTCTTTTATTAACGCAGTTAAATATTCGTCTACAGGCTGTTTATCAATAAAATACTTATTGAAATCACAATAAGTACATATTCTAACGCAAAACGGAATATGGATATATGCACTTTTGACCGTCATATTTACACCTTCACTTATTTTATAATTGAATTAAAAAGAGACTGAGACAATAACATTGAAGATTTTAATAATGGGAGAAAATAAATAGTTTAATAGTACATACTTTCCGCCTTAAACATTAAAATCTTAATTTATAACTGTCTCAACCTCTTTGTTAACTATTCGTCGTCCATTTTTAATACTGCTAAGAAAGCATCTTGTGGTATTTCTACGTTACCAACTGCTTTCATTTTAGCTTTACCAGCTTTTTGTTTTTCTAATAATTTACGTTTACGACTTATATCGCCACCATAACATTTAGATAAAACATTTTTACCCATTGATTTAATGTTAGTTCTAGCTACGATTTTTTGACCAATAGCAGCCTGAACAGGTACTTCGAACTGTTGTCTAGGAATTAATGTTTTAAGTTTTTCAACTAGTGCTTTACCTCTTTCATAGGCGAAGTCTCTATGCACGATAAAACTTAAAGCATCTACAGTATCACCATTTAATAAGATGTCCATTTTAACCAAGTTACTTACTTTATTCTCAATGAATTCATAATCAAATGAAGCATAACCTTTAGTATTTGATTTTAATTGATCGAAAAAGTCGAACACTACTTCAGATAGTGGAATTTCATAAACGATGTTAACTCGAATGTCATCTAGGTAGTCCATGTTGATAAATTGTCCACGTTTACGCTGACATAATTCCATAACGGCACCTACATAATCATTTGGAACCATCATAGTAGCTTTAACATATGGTTCATAAATAGCTTCTATTCTATCACGCTCAGGCATTTGAGCTGGGTTATCTACTGTAACTTCTGAGCCGTCTTTCATTATACATTGATATATAACAGATGGTGCAGTAGCAATTAATTCAATTCCGAATTCACGTTCAATACGTTCTTGAATAATCTCCATATGAAGCATACCTAAGAATCCAGTTCTAAAACCAAAGCCTAATGCTTGTGAAGATTCAGGTTCAAACTCTAAAGAAGCATCATTTAATTGTAACTTCTCTAACGCTTCTCTTAAATCATTATAATCTTTATTTTCAATTGGGAATAAACCACAATATACCATTGGGTTCATTTTCTTATAACCTTTAAGTGGTGATTCTGCTGGACTATTAGCATGTGTGATAGTGTCACCTACACGTGAGTCATCTACATTTTTAATACTAGCAATGATATAACCAACGTCACCAACAGTTAGTTCCTCTACTGGTAATTGTTTAGGTGTATTAATTCCTACTTCACTTACCTCAAACTCTTTGCCAGTAGCCATCATTTTAATACGGTCGCCAGCTTTAACTACGCCTTCCATTACTCGTATAGATGAAATTACACCTCGATAAGGGTCGTACTCAGAATCAAAGATTAATGCTTTAAGTGGAGCACTAGGATCCCCTTCTGGTGGAGGAACTACTTCAACTATTTTTTCTAGAATTTCTTCAATACCTATGTTAGATTTCGCACTTGCTAACACCACATCATCTTGATCTAGACCGATGACATCTTCAAGTTCTTGTTTAACTCTTTCAGGTTCAGCAGCAGGTAAATCAATTTTATTTACAACAGGTAATAATTCTAATTCATTATCTAGTGCTAAATAAACGTTTGCTAGAGTTTGTGCCTCAATTCCTTGAGCAGCGTCAACTACTAGAATAGCACCTTCACATGCAGCTAATGATCTTGATACTTCATAAGAAAAGTCTACGTGTCCTGGTGTATCTATAAGATGGAAAGTATAAGTTTGGCCATCATTAGCCTCGTATTTCAAACGTACTGCATTTAATTTGATTGTAATGCCTCGTTCTCGCTCTAAATCCATTGAATCTAATAATTGATTTTGCATGTCTCGTGTTTCAACAGATTTCGTATTTTCTAAAATTCTATCTGCTAATGTTGATTTACCATGATCAATATGAGCAATAATAGAAAAATTTCGTATATTTTCTCTTCTGTTATAGCGTTCTTGCATATCCATGACCTATCATTCTCGCTTTCATAAAATTAGCCCGTGTGTGTATACATCTTTGATATAATATCGTTTTTAATACTTAATTGCAAACCTAATAAAGGTAATAATATATTAAAATTGAATCTTTCGAATTAATCGTGATTTAACGAACTTGATAACTTGTTATAATGTAATTATAAAGTGTTGAGTTTTGCATTCCAATAGCTAATACTATTTAAATAGTAATAATCACTAGTAAGATATAATTAATGATTGCACAAATACCTTTGTTTTGATAAAATATTTCTTGTTGTAATCAAAATAAAATTTGATATGCTTAAGATCACTTTTAGGAGGTGACAGTAATGCCAAATATTAAATCTGCTATTAAACGTGTGAAAACAACTAATAATGCTGAAGCTCGTAATATTTCACAAAAAAATACGATGCGTACAGCAGTAAAAAGAGCTAAAACAGCGATTGAAAACAATGTTGATAATAAAGCTGAATTAGTTAACTTTGCAATTAAAACAGTTGATAAAGCTTCACAAAGTAACTTAATTCACTCAAACAAAGCTGATCGCATTAAATCAAAATTAATGTCATCAAGTAAATAATTTTAAAAGTTCAAGCTTAGTGCTTGAACTTTTTTATTGCTTTTATAGTGCAAGTATTAATAATTCTAAAATTAATTGTTTATCTATATAGGAAGATTTAAGCTTATAGTCTGTTTCTGCGCAATGATCAATAATATTAAGTAATTCATTGAGTTGATAATGCTTTACTTGTCCGAAAGCTAACTTAACTCTATATGGGTGCACATTAATAGTCTTAGAAATCTGTTGGCCACTATACCCTTTTCTTGATAAAATCTTACATTGATAATAAAGACGGTAATTACTAGTAATTAATGCTAATAATTTAATCGGTTCTTCTTTCATTATTATTAAATCTTTAACAAGCTGAATGGCTTTGTTTTTATCTCCCTTTTGAATATATTCTGTTAATAAAAATACATTCTGTTCTAAACTACGGTTAATGATTAAACTGACATCATTCTTATTTATTGTTGTTCTATCCCCTAAAAATAATATAATCTTGTCTAATTCTTGTGATATAACATTAAAATTAATTCCTGTTAACTCAATAAATAAATTTAAAGCTTCTTGTTTAATGTCTTTATAATTTTCATGTAATTTATTTTGTATCCATGATTTCATTTCTTGTTCAGACATTTGTTCAACTTTATAAAGCTTACTAGTATTCTTTAATGTTTTTGTTAATTTTTTACGTTCATCTAATTTACTTTGGTAAATTTCAAAGATTAAAAGATTATTACCATCATACTTCTCTAAAAACTCAATAACTTGATCGGTATTAGGCGTTATTTCTTTAGAAACTTTTTCGCCGGTAAACATAAATGAATTTTTAACCACAATTGCTTTTTTCTCAGAAATAAATGGCAAAGTCAAAGCTTCTTCTATAATTGTAGATATGTTAGTTTCATATAGGTTGAATTTAATGAAGTTAAAATCATCTTTTCCTTCTTCTAAAAAGTCATTTACTAATTCATTACTTTTCTTTTCTACTAATTCTGGTACTTCGCCATAAACAGCTACTACGTTATTTCTCATGTTAATGAGCATCCTTTCAAAATATAAAGCGTTTAAATATTATATCATGCGAATTGTGATAATCACTACTTAACTACGATTTATTTGAAAGATATTTTTAAATCTCTATCTAGGTCAATTGTAATCTCTCCATCATTTTGAGTATTATAAATTTTACTGTTGAATGATTTTAACTTTTCAATTGTTTCCTCATTAGGTAGATGATATTTATTATGTTTACCACTTGATATTACACTGATAGATGGACGGATTATATTTAGAAATTGTTCAGAACTACTAGTTTTACTGCCGTGATGACCTACCTTTAAAATATCGATGTTCGGTAGATTATATTTATGTATTAATATATTTTCATTATTTTTAGTAGCGTCTCCCATCAGTAATAACTTGTATTTTAAATAGTCTATTAAAATAATAACACTTTGTTCGTTCTTATCGCTGCTAGTTGGGATATAAGTATGAAAAAAATGAAGAGTAGATGAATTTAAATTAATAGTATTGATACGGGAAGCATCTATTAATTGAATGTGATTGCTATGGCATATTTGTTCAATCATAGACAGTTTATTTGGTGGATAACTAGCTAAATATATCATTAACTTTTTAATTTTTAGATGTTTTGCTAGATACGGCAATTCAGCCATGTGATCCGCATGAGGATGAGTGATAATTAAATAATCAATCGTGCTTATACCTTTAGACTTAAGTGTAGGCATAATATGATATTTTGATATTTGATAATTTTCTTCGGCACTATTTTCTTTTCCACCAGTATCTACCATAACAGTCTCTTGACTTTTAGTTTGAAAAATTAAACTATCCCCTTGCCCGACATTTAAAAATGTAATAGTCGAAGAACTAGGTTTAGTAAAGATAATTATACAAGTAATAAATAATAGAATGACAACCAAACTATAGATAATTCTTTTATGGCAAACAAACAAGATAATGAAAAAGATTAAAATAAAGTAAATAAAAAGTTCTAACATAGAATGAAAAGTTATAAATAGGCGCAATTTTTGGAAAGGTAAAAATAAATTCAATAATAAGTCATGAAACTTAAATACCTTATTAGTTATTATGTTTAACAAAGTTATATTGTTAACGAAATGATAAACTATAAAGTTACATATAGCTAATGGAAATATAATAAAGCTATATAAAGGCACGAACATGATATTAGAAAATAAACCTAGCCATTGTAACTGATTAAAATGATAAATACTAATTATAAATGAGGAAAGTTGAGCGATAAGTGAAAGTAATAGAAAATTTTTAAATGGTGAACTGTTAAAGAGTGGTAAAGACAAAAGTATAAATAAGGAAATTAGAAAAGAAAACTGAAATCCTATATCATAAATAATATTTGGATAAAACATTGCTAAAAAAATAAATATTAATCCTAATATATCGATGGAAGTTAATTTGTATCTTCGAGGAAGTACAATAAATATAATAGTTCCAATAATGGCTCTTAAAGCGCTTGGTGCAAAATCAGTATAAAAAGCAAATAGTATTAATAGTAAAATAATTATAGTATTAATGATCAATTTAGGTAGATTAAATCTTACTAAGTTTTGATATACAATAAAGGAAATGGTAGCTATATGTGAACCACTGACTGCTAATAAATGATAGATTCCGACATCTTTGACTTCTTCAATATAGTTTGGGTTTATTGCACTAGTATCACCAAAGATTAAAGCTATAATTTTTTCTGGTTCCCGTAAAGTAGATTGATATAGCTTGTTATAAATAAAATTCAAATGACGATTAATAAAAGTGGTATTATCAATCTGATGACATGAATTATAATCAACGTTTTTCACAAAAACATAAGCTTTACCATTAAAAATATTAGTAATGTCCCCTTTAATATGACATGCTTTATGTTCTAAATTGAGTGGCTTTGTATTTTTATATTTAAATGTAAATAAATAATCTACATCATTATAATAAAAATCCACTTTGATAAGATGATGAGCTATCCTAAAATTATTACCAAATTTCACTTCTGAATTAATGCTATGATTATTCGTTGCTTGTGTAATTAATCTACTATTTAATTGTTCATTATGTTGAATTGTTAAGAGACCTATAATAAAGAATAGGCTTAAAATAATTATAAAATCTATGCGAAATCGTTTTCGCATTATTATTATACATAAGATTGTAGCTACGAATATTGAAAATAATTTTAAGTGTAACCATAAAATACCTGCTAAAAAACTTAATGCAATGTAAATCATAAATTATTCTGTTAAGTATTGAGCTACTTTACTAGGAGAAAAAGCAATTTTTTTATATTCAATGCCTGACTGGTTTAATAACTTAAGGGCATAGTCATGATTATGATAGTCTTGAGCATAATAAATTCGAGTGATACCAGCTTGAATGATTGACTTAGTACAATTTAAACATGGAAAATGCGTAACATAGATTGTTGCTCCTTCAGTAGACACCCCTTGTTTAGCACATTGTAACAAAGCGTTCATTTCTGCGTGAATAGTTCTAATACAGTGCCCATCTTCAATTAGGCAACCTTCGTCTATACAATGAACTTCACCCGATACTGAACCATTATAGCCTCCAGCTATTATTCTGTTATCTTTTACTATTGTAGCTCCAACAGAGAGTCTTTCACATGTTGAACGCAATGCTAATAAATGACTTTGAGCCATAAAATACTCGTCCCATTTAATTCGTTCCATTTAAACAGCTCCTTTTAAAAATATATTAATTATTATAGTTTAAGTTTCAATTCAATCCAATATTATTTTATTCATACAGTAAAATATTCTTTAATTTTTTCAAAAGTTTTTTCACCAATTCCTTTTATCTTTTTTAAATCCTCTACACTTTGAAAGGTTCCTATTTTTTCTCTATAGCTTATTATTTCTTTTACTTTTGTGGGGCCTATACCAGATACATTGAGTAACTCACTCTCACTACTTGTGTTTAAATTGACTTTATTATTAGTAGAAGACTGATTTACGTTACTTGTTTTAGTATCATTGCTACTTGTTGGAGTAATAACTGACTCAGTTTTAGAATTATTTTCATTTTTGTGTGGAATATAAATCATCTTTTGATCTACAAGCTTTTCTGATAAATTAATTTGTGAAATGTCAGCATCTTTTAGTAATTTGGCTTTAGTTATTAAATCATTGATTCTATCAGTAGATTTCATTATATAAACACCAGGTTTTGTTACTGCTCCTTTTAAATCAACATATATATTTTGATTGTCTTGTTGACCGGTGTTATTATCATCGCTCGGTGTTTCTTTCTTATGATCAAAAGCATTGGGCTGGTTATCTGTTGAATATTCATCTTTCGTGCGTTTATTCTGACTATATTGAATAGTATTACTATCGTTTTCATCTTTGTGGGATACACTATTATGTAAAGTGAAATAAAGAATGATGCTAATTGCTATAATACCTGCAGCTATATATAGTTGCCATTTCTTCAAAAATATTATCATTTCATTTTTACTTTTAAACAAAAAAACTCATCTCCTTATACATATAAACGTATAAGAAGATGAGTTTACTTTAAATTTATTTGCGAGCGACGAAAAATAATCGTTCACCTTTATCGTCGTGATTTTCGATGCTAAAATCTACGAATATTTCAATATTAGAAAAACCAACTTGTTTTAATAATTGAATATAAGTATCTTTATCAAACGTTCTTTGGTAATGAGATTCATCAAATCTATGATAATTACCATCACTATTTTTTATAAAAAAGTTCATATCATGAAATACACTATTTGGTTCTTCGCCAGTAATAGCTTCCCATGCTAAGAAGACTTGTTCATTTTCATCAATATAACATTGATTATTAAATAACGTATTCATTTTAAAAATAGTGTGAACATCAAATATAAATATGCCAGAGTCATCTAGATGTTGCATTACACATTGAAATGTTTGTTGAACATCTTCAATATCTGGTAAATAATTCAGTGAATCACAAAATATTGTAATAACATCAAATTTAGTATTTAATGAAAAATCGGTCATATCACCTTCTAACCAAGTGACTTGGTTAGATTTATTTACAGCAATAGATAGCATATCAGCGCTCAAATCTATGCCTGTAACCGAACCAATAGAAGTAAGTTTTGAAGTTAAGCTTCCAGTGCCACAACCAATATCAAGTAGCTTAAGGTCTTTA
Source organism: Staphylococcus sp. acrmy (assembly GCF_022690565.1). Classification (NCBI taxonomy): domain Bacteria; kingdom Bacillati; phylum Bacillota; class Bacilli; order Caryophanales; family Staphylococcaceae; genus Staphylococcus; species Staphylococcus sp. acrmy. Next base: position 178,863 of record NZ_JALCVE010000003.1, read on the forward strand.
TTAAATGATTGTGTATAGTATTTTACTATATCGTACCATTTATCATAAGGTTGATCTTGAGCTAATTGATCGTATACTGCACTCATTTCAACATACTGAGACATCTTAATAGACAGCCTGACCGTATGTTTCTATTGGTGCATCTTGATATAGTTTCTCAATATTATAATAATTTCGTTCATCTTTATGGAATATATGAACCACAACATCAGCTAAATCAATAAGCACCCATCTTGCATCTTGATTACCCTCCATACGTTTAACGTCTATTTCGTTTTCATGTACGGCTTCTTTCACGGCTCGAGCTATTGATTGAACTTGTCGTTCATTATTACCATGACAAACTACAAAATAATCAGTCATATCACTAATACCTTGCATATTAAGAGAAACAATATCTTCTGCTTTTTTATTTTCTGTCGCATTGACAGCAATATTCAATAATTCTTCTGAATTCATTTAATCATCCTTTATTCTTTGATCACTATAATTATAATAGTTTAAACATGAAATTGTTGCACCAAAAACTGTTATATCTTTATTAATTAGAAACAATACTGTACGCTTAGATATTTCATAAATTGTTTTATCTAAACTACCTTGATTGTATGCCATATCTCTGATTTCTTCAACTCCTGGAGTTTTTCTGCCAGGTTCAATATAGTCAGCGATAAATACTAATTTTTCAGTTTTAGTCATTTCTTTACGACCCGTAGTATGATTTTTGATGGCTAATAACACTTCTTCATCTTTTACATTATAATCAGCTTCCATTATTGCAGCACATACTGGCCCATGAAGAATCTCTCCTCCATAACTCAACAATTCACTATCTAAATCATATTGTCGAACAATTTGATACATAGTGCTTAATTCATCATATTTACAATAGTCGTGTAACACTCCAGCTAATTCAGCTTTCTTTTCATCGCCGTCGTAGATTTTAGCGAGTTTAACCGCAGTTTCAGCCACTCTTAATGAATGTTTAAATCGTTTTTCAGGCAATTTATCTTTAACAAGTTCAACAGCTTTTTTAATCTTCATAGAATCCTTCCTCTCTAATATAGTTATTAACATTATGAGGGACCAAGATGTTGATTGTTTCGTGGTTTTTAATTCTCTCTCTAATCATAGAAGAGCTAATATCCATACGGGGTATATTAATCGAAATCATATTATTTTCCACTTCTTGGAAATCTGTATCTCTGTTTACGATAATGAACGTTATCAATTGCTTTAACTTATCAATTTCATACCATTTATCTAGTTGTTTATACTGATCAGTACCAATAACAAAATAAAAGTCAGCATTGGGATTATCAGAAACTAAGCTTTTTAATGTTTCATAGGTATAACTCTGACCTTTTCTTTCTAATTCAGCATAACAAATGTCTCCAAATCCTAGCTCTTCTATAACCATTTCAATCATTTTAATTCTAAATTTAGCATCTAAATAATCTTCATGTGTTTTTAAAGGTGCCATATAACTTGGCAAAAAGTAAAATTTATCAGGCTTTATTTGTGAGAATACTTCATTAGCAACTAACATATGGGCCGTATGAATCGGATTAAACTGACCACCATATAAAACAATTTTTTTAGTCATATTAAAATTAAGGCAACGTAATTTGTTTATTATCTTCAGATTCTCTATAGATAACAATCATAGACCCAATTATTTGAACAATATCACTATTAGTTGCTTCGCTTAATATAGTAGCTAATTCTTTTTTATCATCAAAATTATTCTGTAAGACATGGATTTTAATTAATTCACGTGTTTCAAGGGTATCATCTATTTGAGATACCATATTTTCATTTATACCTGCTTTTCCTATTTGAAAAATAGGGTCAATATTATGCGCTAAACTTCTTAAATATCTTTTTTGTTTTCCTGTTAGCATGTTATTCTCCTTGTAAATTTTTTAGTACTGCATATTTCATTTCTTGAATATTGGGTTGTTTACCTGTCCAAATTTTAAAACTTTCAGCTCCTTGATAAACAAACATATCAAGGCCATTATGAATGTGGTTTCCTTTTGATTCAGCTATTTCTAAAAATGGTGTTTTATAAGGTATATAGACAATGTCGCTAACGAGTGAATTAGGTGATAAATTTTCAAGACTAATTACGCTATCAGTATTGTCGTTTAAACCTGCAGACGTAGTATTAATGATAATATCAAATTCGTCTAAATAATTTTCTGCTTCCTTAAGCGAGATAGCATTAATATCTAAATCCCAACTTTCAAAGCGACTCATCGTTCTATTCGCAACAGTTAACTTAGGTTGAACGTAATGACTTAATTCATTCGCTATACCTTTACTAGCACCGCCAGCGCCTAAAATTAAAATATATGCATTGGCAACATCGGGATAAACTTGTTTTAAACCTGTTAAATATCCTAAACCATCCGTGTTATAACCAATCCATCTATTATTAACTATTTTAACAGTATTTACAGCGCCGACTGCTTTAGATTTCTCATCTATTTCATCTAAATAAGGTATGATTCGCTCTTTATGAGGAATCGTTATATTAAACCCATCTAGTTGCTTTTCTTCAATAATTTCACGAATATGATGAAAATCATTTGTTGGAACATGTAAAGCATTATATGAGGTTTCTATACCTAATGCTTTAAAATTGGCATTGTGCATTATTGGAGATAAGGAATGTGAAATAGGATCGCCTATAACCGCATATTTCATATACAAACCGCCTTACATTATTGAATTACGTAATATGACATCGACATTTTTAGGAACTCTTACTATTACCTTCGCCCCTGCTTCAATAGTAATAAAGCCTAACCCTGAAATCATAACATCTCGTTTTTCTTTTCCAGTTTCTAATCTGACCGCCTTAGTTTCATTCATGTCAAATTGCGTTGGATTACTAGGTGGCGTTAACACATTCCCAATTTGATTACGCCATAAGTCATTCGCTTTTTCAGTTTTAGTTCTATGAATATTTAATTCATTTGAAAAATAACATACTAACGGTCGTTTGCCTCCAGAAATATAATCAATTCTTGCTAAACCACCAAAAAATAACGTTTGACCTTCGTTTAATTGAAATACACGTTGTTTAATTTCATTCTTAGGAACGATTACTTTCAATTCTTTGTCAGAAACATAATGAGTCATTTGATGTGATTGGATAATACCTGGTGTATCAAACATGAATGACTTTTCATCTAATGGAATATCAATCATATCTAAAGTAGTTCCAGGAAATCTAGAAGTAGTGACTACATTTTTCTCACCAACGCTCTCTTCAATAAGCTTGTTAATAAGTGTAGATTTACCTACATTTGTAGTCCCGACGATATAAACATCATTGTTATTACGATGCTTATCAATAGTTGTTAATAACTCATCAATGCCCCATCCTTTGTAGGCAGAAATTAATACAACTTCCTCGGCTTCCATTCCATATTTTCTAGCCGTTTTCTTAAGCCACTCTTTAACGCGACGTTTATTAATTTGTTTAGGAAGTAAGTCTAATTTATTTGCTACTAAAATGATTTTTTTATTACCTACAATACGCTTTAATGCATTAATAAAAGAGCCTTCGAAGTCAAAAATATCGACAACATTTACTATAATTCCTTGTCGCTCAGCTAGACCATTAAGTAAATTTAAAAAGTCTTCACTATCCATTCCAACATCTTGGATTTCGTTATAATTTTTTAGTCTAAAACATCTTTGACAAATAACATCTTCTCTAAACAGGTTGTGCTCGGGCACATAACCTGGCGCATTTTTATCTTCAGATTGTAATGGTGCTCCGCAACCAATACATTTTAAAGTGTCATCCAATCAATTTTCCTCCCATGTAATATAACCTTTATTCTTGAAGTAATTTAATAAACGACGTTCAATGATCCTATTAAACCTAGTCACTAAACCATCTGTTCTTTTCACAGGTACTACCATAATCGTGTATAAGCCATTGCGATTACCTCCGAAGACGTCTGTTAACATTTGATCTCCAATAACAATCGTTTCTTCTGGTTTAATATTCATATGCTTAATTGCTTTATTAAAGGATTTACCCATAGGTTTACGAGCTTTGAAAATAAAATCTACATCTAAGTCTTTTGAAAAACTTGAAACACGGTCTTCATTATTATTCGAAACAATTGTAATTGTAATTCCTAAATCATTCGCTTTTTTAAACCATTGTTGTATTTCAATAGTTGGTGATTTTACATCCCAACCTACTAGAGTATTATCTAAATCAGTAATTATCCCTTTAAAGCCAGATTTAGCAAGTTTCTCAATATCTATTTGAAAAACTGATTTAACGTAATCATTTGGCATAAAAAATTTTTTTATTAATCCCATATATTCGTCACCTTTATCAATTATTTATAGTGTTAAAATTAATTGCTCTACGATAGTACTTGAAGATTTCGCAGCTTGTCCTAAAAATTCTTCAAATGACATTTCTGCTTTGCCATTTGCTAAATCAGAAACTGCACGAGTTACAATAAATGGTACTTTGAATTGATAACACGTCTGAGCTATTGCAGTTGCTTCCATTTCGACCGCCATTGCCTCTGGAAATTGACGTTTAAGAACAAGACGCTGTTCTGCACTGCCAATAAAACTATCACCACTAACAATTTGACCGACTTTAGCGTTATAATTTTGCTCAGTAATAACCTTTTCAGTTAGAGTTAAAAGTTCATCATTTGCGTGGAATTTAGCTGGCATTTGTGGAATTTGACCGTATTCATACCCGAATGCTGTTGCATCTGCATCATGATACATTACATCATTACTAATTAATATATCACCTACTGCGAGTTGCTCATCTAAAGCGCCTGCTGAACCAGTATTGATAATAACTTTTGGATTAAATTTTTCAATCAATAAAGTTGTTGAAATTGCAGCGTTAACTTTACCAATACCGCTTTGAGTTAAGACAACTTCTTTATCATTTAATTTACCACGATAAAATTTTACATGGGCTACTGTTACTTCGCTCATTTCTGTTAATTTATCTTTTAAAATAGCTACTTCTTCTTCCATAGCTCCTATAATTCCTATCATATTTACACCTCAGTTTTTTTCTTAGCATTTGTTATTTTATCATATATTTTTATTCATCACGACAAAGATTATTCATTTATGTTTGTAGAATAATTTTTATTTAAAATGATTTTATAGATACTTTCATAACAATAATACCCACTAGCAAACTTGTCTAAATTCGCTAGTGGGTATTAAATGAAACATTATTATCATCTTTTTTTACTATATAAAATAAGAATTAATATTTAAATTAGAGCAATTGATTAACCTTTCCATAGAGCTGCTAAATCTTGTAATGAGAATATTCCAGTTACTATTGTGACAATAACTGCAATCACTCCAAACACAACCATCCATGTTGGGTGTTTATAATCTCCAACAATTGATTTTTTGCGACTCGCAATTAAGATAGCACCTAAAGTGATAGGTAAGATCCAACCATTTATTGCTCCAGCAATGATAAGTAAACTTATAGGTTTACCAATGAATAAGAAAATTAATGTAGAAATAACGATAAAAGTGATTACAATAAGATTATTTTTATTAAATAATGATTTATGTAAAGTTTTTAAGAAAGTAGCACTTGTGTATGCTGAGCCAATAACTGATGACATGGCTGCTGCAAAGATAACTACTCCAAAAATATTTTTACCGATAGGACCGATTGCATGTTCAAATACTGACGCTGGTGGGTTATCAGCATTTAATGTAACTCCAGTAACAACTACACCTAATACTGCTAGGAAAAGAAGTACACGCATGATACCAGTTGTCATGATACCTACTATTGCAGAACGGTTAACGAATGGCACAAACTCTTCGCCCTTCATTCCAGAATCTAATAATCTATGTGCACCTGCAAATGTAATGTAACCACCAACAGTACCTCCAACTAGAGTGATAATTGGTAAGATTAATTTGATTGGATGTTCTGGTGCAACTGTATGAACAAGCGCATCAGCATATGGTGGATTAGATACAACCATTACGTATGCCACTACTAAAATCATTACAACACCAAGCATCATTGAGACAACATCCATAATCTTTTGTCCACTTTTGCTTACAAAAATTAATATTGAGAATACAGCAGTAATTGCTGCACCCCATTTGATATCGAGACCAAACATGGCATTTAAGCCTAAGCCGGCGCCAGCAATGTTCCCTATATTAAATGCTAGACCACCGAATGCAATTAATATTGATATCAAAGTTCCTAAACCAGGAAGTACTTTATTAGATACCTCTTGACCTCGTAAACCTGTTACTACTAAGACACGCCAAATATTAATTTGAGCCCCAATATCTATTAATATTGAAATTAATATTGCAAAGGCAAAGCTAGCGTAGAACTCAGCTGTAAAAACAGCAGTTTGAGTAAGGAACGCTGGTCCTATTGCCGATGTTGCCATCAGGAAAACTGAACCGTATAGCAATCGTCTATGATTTTTAGTAAACTTAAAATCCTTTTTATCTTTTTTTACTTCGTTATTTGGGTTTTGTTGTAAATTTTCTCCCATCTTTGGTACCCCCTATAAGGATTGAATATCAATGCCTTCTTTCGTTAATTTTTTTCTGATTTGTGTTACAAATTCAAGTGCATGTGCCCCATCACCGTGTACACAAATTGTATCTGCTTGTAAATCAATTTCTTTCCCGTTTTTACTAACTACTTTATTTTCAGTAAGCATTTTAATTACTTGGTTTAGTGCTTCTTCAGTGTTAGTAATAGATGCATCTTTTTCTTTACGGCTTACTAATTGGCCATCATCTTCATAGCGTCTATCTGCGAATACTTCTGAAGCAACTTTAAGACCGATAGCTTGAGCTTCTGAGATGAGTAAAGTGTTAGACAATCCTACAAATATTAACTCCGGATCAAAATCATAAACGGCTTGAGCGATAGCACGTGCAATTGTTTTATCACGAGCACCCATTTGGTAAAGTGCGCCATGAGGTTTTACGTGATTAATACGTGTTCCATGTATTTTGCAAAATCCGTTTAATGCACCTAATTGATAAACAACTAGATTATAGATTTCATCTGGAGCGATATCCATGTTGCGACGTCCAAAACCTTTTAAATCTGGCAGTCCTGGATGTGCGCCAATGTCTATACCATGTTCCTTAGCTAATTTTACTGTTTCATTCATTACATTCTCATCACCAGCATGAAAACCACATGCAATATTGGCAGATGTTATTAATGGAATAATATCAGCATCTCCACCAAATGAGTAGTTACCGAAAGCTTCACCCAAGTCACAATTTAAATCAATTTGCATTATAGCTCCACTCCTTTTACTATTTGATGTTTTTCAAGGAATTTTATATCCACTTCACTAGCATCACCATCAGCATATAAAGGATAACTTAATACTGCATATAAAAAGTCGGCAGTTGTTGTAAATCCTTCAATGACCATTTCATCTAAAGCTACTTTTAACTTGTTGATGGCTGTTTGACGATTGGCATCCTTAACAATAACTTTAGCTACTAGCGAATCATAATAAGGTGATACTTGATAGCCAGGGTATAGCAATGAATCGACACGAATGTTAAAACCTTGAGGTAAATGTAATTTTTTTACTTTACCAGGTGTTGGACGGAATTTCTTCTCAGGGTCTTCTGCATTGATACGTGCTTCAATGACATGCCCATTGAATATAATATCTTCTTGAGTGAATGGTAATTCATCATGTTGTAATAAGTATAATTGAGCTTGTAATAAGTCTCTATCCGCGCGCATTTCAGTTACTGTATGTTCAACTTGAATTCGAGCATTCATTTCAATGAAATAATGCGCATCCTCAGTAACTAAGAATTCGATAGTTCCTGCACTACGATAATTTGATGCTTTTGCCACAGCTACTGCGTCGTCACAGATTTGTTGACGTCGTTCTTCTGTTAATGCAGCACACGGTGATTCTTCGATAAGTTTTTGATTTTTACGTTGAACAGAACAATCACGTTCACCTAGATGCACGTAATTCTCTTTACCGTCTCCAATAACTTGAACTTCAACATGCTTAGCTACTGGGATAAATGCTTCCACATATACTCTATCGTCATTGAAATATTTTTTACCCTCACTTTTAGCTTCTTTAAGTGATTTTTCAAGTTGTTCAGGTTCCTTAACAATACGGATACCTTTACCACCACCACCACTTGCTGCTTTTAAAACAAGTGGATAACCGATTTCCTCAGCTAATTCTTTAATTTCGTCAATTGAGTCTACTGCATCTGTCGAACCAGGTATTACTGGTACTCCAGCAGAATCAACTGTTTGACGTGCAGTAATTTTGTCACCCATCATTTCCATTGTTTTTTTACTAGGTCCGATAAAGTGAATGTCATTTTCTTCAACTTTTTCAGCAAAAGTTGTACTCTCAGATAAAAATCCATATCCAGGATGAATGGCGTTTGCCCCAGTTATTTCAGCAGCGCCAATAATACGTTCGATATTTAAATAACTATCTAAAGAATTTGCTTCACCTATACACACAGCTTGGTCTGCAAGGCTGACATGTAAACTTTTTTCATCACCTTTAGCATAAATCGCAACTGTTTCAATATTCATTTCGCGACATGCTCTAATGATACGAACCGCAATTTCTCCTCTATTTGCCACTAAACAACGATACATGTACCTGTCCCCCTTATTTAACTTTGACTAGTACTTGATCATACTCAACATTAGTTCCGTGATCTACTACTATTTCAACTACTTCGCCATCAATGTCACTTGTGACTTCATTCATTACTTTCATTGCTTCTACATATCCGATGACATCACCAGATTTAACTTGATTTCCAACTTTGATTTGTGGCTCAGTTAACTCTTTACTATCTTGTAAAAAGAATGTTCCTACCATAGGAGATGTAATTTCTTTAGATGCCTCTTCAGTAGCATTTGATTGAGATTGGCTTTCTTCTTGTTGGTTTGAAGTTGTCGCTCCATTATCTTGATTTTGAGATGGGATAAATGAACTGTTTTGAGTTCCTTCAGTGAAATCTAATTCTAATTCATTTTCAAAATCTTTATATTTAAATTTTTTAACGTTATTAGATTTTACTAATTTAATAACTTCTTCTATTTTTTGTATATTCATTTTTAATTATTCCTCCTCGATTATTCTTGCTAATTTATTTGAAGTTGGTCGTAACCATTCAATATTATAAATTGGATGTGATGAGACACTCTCTAGTTGTTCATTAAATTCTTTAGTGAACTGTTGTAATTCTTGGTTAGCATCGTTCATTGATATCCACTCAAATTGAATAGTATCACCAGGCTTGAACTGAGCTAATTTTCTTAGACCTAACTGACTTACAGTTGCTATCTTAGTATAGCCACCAACAGTTTGCTTATCATTTAATAAAATAATAGGATTACCATCGTTAGGTACTTGAATACTGCCTAATGCTACAGGCTCTGAAATGATATCAGCACTATTTTCAGGAGCTATATTATCTCCAATAAGTCGATAGCCCATTCTATCTGATTTATCAGAAATATTATATTCACCTTGTACTAAGGTTGTTTTCTTTTCTTCTGAAAATGCTTGTGCCTGTGGGCCTTCAATAATATGAATAATATTATCTTGAGCGATTGCATCATATTCTAATGTTTTTCCTAAGTTCAATTTAAAGTTATCATTAGGAACGATATTAATAACATCGTTCTTTTTTAATAGTCTCCCTTTAAATCCTCCAATCATACTTCTTGTATGCGTGGAATAACTATCGGCTACTTTGTCAATATCTAAAGGCTGTCCGAAGAATATATACCCTCTTGCACCTTCTACCGCATTACCAATTTCTAATTGGTCACCTTGAGACACAAAAATGACTGTATTCTGAGAGATTTTTTGATTATTCAACTTGGCATTGAATTGACCACCAGTAAGTACGATTGTATTATTCTTATCAAATTGTATTGTTGGACCGATAATTGTATATTCAAGGTTAGGCCCTTGATTATTAATCAAGGTTTGTCCCACTTCATAACTATACTTATCCATCGCACCAGCACTTGAGAAACCTAAATGTTGATAACCGTAACGACCTTTATCTTGTACAGTGGTGAAAAGACCAGGTTTTATAATTTTAATGCTCATTATTAGACACCCACTTTTCTTTATTAAATCTATTTTCAGCAATTTCAGTTTCTATTTTTTTAAAAGTTGATTCATCAATTGCATAAAATTTAATGTAATCTCCAGCTTCGTAAAGTGTCATTGGTTCAGAGTATTGATCAAACACTTTTAAAGGTGTTCTACCTATAATTTGCCAACCTCCGGGCGAATTTGAAGGATATAGGCCAGTTTGATTATTAGCGATACCTACAGAACCAGCATCAATTTTAACTCTAGGTTCAGATCTTCTCGGAGTATGTAAACGTTCGTCAAGACCGCCTAAAAATGGAAATCCTGGCATAAAACCTAACATATAAACTAAATACTCATTACTACTATGAATATCTATCACGTCTTCAACTGTTAAATCATTATGATTAGCTACTTCTTCTAAATCAGGACCTACTTCTGAATTATAAAGCACTGGTATATGTATAACTCTTTTTTCAGTTTTAGTATTTAAATCTAGATGTTCAATGTTATCTAAATCTAGACGTTTTATTAATTCTTCATAATCAATTAATTCGTTATCAAAATTCACCATAATGGCTCGATATGAAGGAACAATATCTTTTATTGCTGAAATATTTTTAGAAAGTATGTATTGAGTCGTTGCATCTACTTCTTTATAATTATCTTCACTTATTTCTTCTTTAAAATATAGCAATATTGATTGCTCATTAACTAATTTAATGTCCAATCTATTGCCTCCCCCCTTGATGATACTACGTTTTTAGTCAACTTAATTAATTAGATAGTTTAAATTTGTTAAATTATTAAAGCTCATTATTAACAAGTATATATAAAATTATACCACCTAATAATCATAGTTGTTTAATAAGTATTTCAAATTAAGAATAATAAAAAAGTAAGACTATTGTAATCGCTTACTTTACTGGATTCATTGGTCATTTCTAGTTGTATTCACATAGTTATTTAAGCATATATATCATGATTTGTCATGAAAAAGTTCTGAAATTTAAATATATTTGACAATGTTTAATAAGAATGTTGTTAAAAATTATGTAAATATAATCTAAATAAATATTTTTACATCAATATATAATAGCGAAAAAAACCACTCCAACGGCTAAATTATAAAAATTTAACGCTTGAAGTGGTTAAAAATTTATTTAATATCGACTATTTTTACGTTGATTTCGCCACCATTTGGAAGTGGTACGCGAACTTCATCTTTTAAGCTTTTGCCTATTAATGCTTTAGCCATTGGTGATTCGTTTGAAATTTTACCTTTAAAAGCATCTGATTCAGCAGAACCAACAATTTGATAGCTTTCTTCTTCGTCACCAGGTAATTCAACAAATGTAACTGTTTTACCAATTTGAACAACGTTATTATCACCAGTATCTTCGATAATTAGTGCATATCTTAACATATGCTCAATGCGTTGAATATCCTGTTCGATGAAACCTTGTTCGTCTTTAGCAGCATCATACTCAGAGTTCTCAGATAAGTCACCAAATGAACGAGCAACTTTAATTTTTTCAACTACTTCTGGACGTTTAACAGTTTTTAGTTCTTCTAATTCTTGTTCTAACTGTTCATAACCTTCTTGAGTCATTGGATATTGTTTTTGGTTTTCCATTATGTCATCTTCCTTTATCAGTAATATTTTTCAATTTAAAAAATGAAATAAAACGAATCACTTACGCATGGATTAATGCTTGCTTACAAGCGTTTGAATTTTAGTTGTCATTATATCAATTGCAACCTTATTACTTCCACCTTCTGGAATAATAATATCAGCATATTTTTTTGTTGGTTCAATAAATTGATTATGCATCGGTTTAACAACATTCAAATATTGATTAATAACAGATTCCATTGAACGGCCACGTTCTTTAGTATCACGTACTAGACGTCTTAAAATTCTTAAATCTGCATCAGTATCAACGTATATTTTAACATCCATCATATCACGTAATGTTTTATTTTCTAAAGTAAATATACCTTCTACGATAATAACATCTTTAGGTTCAAATGCAATCGTTTCATCGCTTCTTGTATGGTTTGTAAAATCATAAGTAGGCACTTCAACTGCGTGACCGTTCACTAAGTCACGTAAATTTTCGATTAAAAGATCATTATCAAAGGCGAAAGGATGGTCATAATTTGTTTCTAAACGCTCTTCAAACGTAAGATGTGATTGATCTTTATAATAAAAATCTTGTGCTAATAAAGCAACGCTATGGCCTTCTAAATTCTTCAAAATTTCATTTGTAACTGTGGTTTTACCAGAACCTGAGCCACCAGCAATACCAATTATTGTTGTCTTCGCCATTATCCGATTTCCTTTCTCATCATATTATTAGGATAAATTGGATGTTCAACCTTGATTTGCACAATCTGAAGTGGATGTCGTGCAGCATCTAAACTGTTACCCTCTTCATCATAAATAACATCAACTACTTGCTTAAAGCTGTCAATCTCAGGGCCGAAAAATTCAATCTCTTGTCCAGGTTTAAAGTGGTTTCTTTGCTGAATTGTTGCGATCTTAGTAGATGCATCATAATCTAACACTAAACCACAAAAATCATATGGTGATTTCTTATTTTGTTGCATGCCAAACATTTGCTCTTCGTACCCAGGTGTCCCTTCGAAAAATGCTGGAGCAGTATCTCTATTCGCGCATTTATCTAATTCAATTAACCATTCTGGCTTAATTTTAAAGTTTTCTGGATCCTCAGCGTAGGCGTCAATTACTTTTCTGTAGACAGAAACTACTGTAGCAATATAATGTATAGATTTCATGCGTCCTTCTATTTTTAATGAATCGATACCAATATCCATCATCTGAGGTATAGATTCTATTAATTTTAAATCTTTAGGACTCATTGCGAAAGGAACAACTTCATCGTCTTGATAATATAAATCAAGCTCTCCAACTTTATCGACTGATAACAAATCATAATCCCAACGACAACTTTGGCAACAGCCACCTCTATTTGAATCGCGAGCCGTCATATGATTACTCAATGTACAACGTCCTGAATAAGCAATACACATTGCCCCATGAATAAACGCTTCAATTTCAATATCTACGTTTTCTTTCATTTCTTTCATTTCCATTGCGCCCGTTTCACGTGCTAATACGACACGATCTAAACCTTCCTCTTTCCAATACTCTACGGCTTTATAATTTGATAAAGATTGTTGAGTAGATAAATGGATTTCTAGCTTAGGTGCTACTTGTTTACAAGTTTCTATGATTAGAGGGTCGGCTACTATTATACCCGAAGCTCCAGTAGCTTCTAAGTCACGCAAATAATCTTCTAAGCCATCCACATTCTCATCATGCGCAATAATGTTAGTCGTTACGTAAATTTTCGCGTTATACTTGTTTGCAAATTCAACGCCTTCTTTAATTTCTTCCATAGTAAAATTATCAGCGTTTGATCGTAAACCGTATTCTTGGCCACCTAGAAATACGGCATCAGCCCCGTACTGCACAGCAATTTTCAACTTTTCTAAATTACCAGCAGGCGCCAATAATTCAGGCTTTTTAACTTTATTTTTTGATTTTGAAGTGATTTCAGTTAAAGTTTTCACTTTAGCGCCTCCTTTTAGTAAACTGTTTGTTTGTATAAGAACCCTTCATCAAATGGACGATGCTCAGGTTGAATTTCTTCAATTGGGTCTACTAGCATAAATTTTTCATCTTCGTAAGCTTCTGGATCTTCATTATATAAATCGATAGCTTCTCTATATTGACGAGTTACAACATTAATGTACTCTTCACTTTGTAATACACCATCTATTTTAAAAGAATCAATATTTGCTTGGAACAACGGTTCTAACTCTTCAATAAGACATATATCGTTAGGCGACATAATATGTGTCCCATTGTAGTCTTCAAAGACAGGGTATTTATTTTCTCGTTCTTCATCATATAATAATAGTTCATGTTCACTGTTATCACGCTGAATCTTCATTTGTCTATCTTGGAAGGTGTAATAATTTCCTAATAACAGTCTTTTAGATTGGAACATACATGTCATTCCATGAACTTGCACTTCAATTTCCACATTTGCTTTTTCTTTAATACTAATAATTTCATCCAAGTTCAATTCGCGAGCTAAAACTGCTCTTTTCGCACCTTTTTTGCCCCAATAATTACACTGAAAATAGTTTGTTACTATAGTTTCAGCATCCCAATTTAATGGAATTGGATTTTCTTGGTTTTTAACATACATGACTACGGCAGGATCACCGAAAATGATGCGGTCCACTTCTAACTCATGTAAGTAATTAATATAATCTTCTAATGCATTTAAATGATAATTATGAAAAATTCCATTCACCGCTACATAAACTTTTTTATCATTTTCATGAGCTAAGGCAACAGCTCTTTTAATATCATCACGTTTAAATTCTCCAGCTAATCTCAACCCAAATTTCTGTTCGCCAATAACAAACGCATCTGCGCCGATATCTATAAGTGTTTCCATATGAGCTAAAGACTTAGGAGTAACAAGTAGTTCAGTCATCATTATTCTCCTTTGATAGAAATGGCTAGTCCATCATCCATATTTAAAAAATTAGTTTGATAATTTTCCTGTTCCATAAGCCAAGTGTTGAACTTTTGTACTTTTTTTACCATTTGTTTTACATTGCGAGAACGAACAATCTCTATGTCAGAGACAAATCCGTGATAAAGTACATTATCTGTAATGACTAGGCCTCCCTTTCTTAAAAAAGGGGTAAAGTGTTCAAAAAACTTTTTAGATTGAGCCTTTGCAGCATCAATAAATATTATATCGTATGTTCTGTTATTAACCTTTTCTAATTGCTCAAAAGCATCGCCTTCTAATAAGGTAATTTGGTTATCATAACCATATTTTTTAAAATTAAGCTTTGCTTGGTTAATCATATTATCATCACGTTCGATTGTAGTAACATTAATGGTTGGTGAGATTGAAGCAAACTGCATAGAACTGTAGCCTATTGCTGTTCCAATCTCTAGAATATTGGTAGGTTTATGAATTCTGATTAATTGCTTAATCATTTCTAGTGATAATCTATCTACTATTGGAACTGCATTTTCTTCGGCATATGCTCTTAATTCTTCAATATTATTGTCAGTTTCTCTATGTATCTCAAGTAAATATTTTTGATTTGCTTCCATTTTTTTACTTCCTTTTAAAATGTAAAATGACATTAAAAAATAAACCAGTTCATTAAGCCTGATTTATCTTCACGTATTAAGGTGGAGACATGCGTCTACTTTGTGCCAAAATATATCGATTTGTAACACGAAAATTATTTATGACTCTCCTTATTTAATGACTAATCTGTATTCTTAATTATTTATACATGTACTTATAAAAATTTACTTAAAGTATTTTACCATAGTTTCACCTTAAATTTAAGTGAGATTAAATAAATTAAGCTAAATTGTCAACCCCTATTCTATTGTTTATACAATTCATCCACACTTAGCTAACTTCATACTTTATCTTGTAATGTTATCGCTTTTTATGAAATTTAAAATGAAACGATAAAGCAGCCTGAAACATTAAGTGTTCCAGACTGCTTGAAATAGTTATTTAACTATTCTTCCATGTTTGTATTGACAACTTCTTCAATCATATCCCATTCTTCGTCAGTTTCGATTGGGACTAATTTACCACCATCACCTGATTCGTCAGGTTCATTAATCATTGGAATAAGTTCAATCATATCGTCATCATCTGATTGAGCGCCTTCTTCTGCTAAAATAACATATTCCTTTTTAAATTCTGGATGGTAAAACTCTAACATTTTACGGTATAACACTTCATTGTCATTTTCATCGAATAAAGTTAATAATTCTTCTTCGTTACTAATATTTAAATATACATCATGGTTATGTTCAGTCATAATTTAAATCTCCTTTTAGATAGAATCTAAATAGCCTTGAAGTATAAAAACTGCAGCCATTTTATCAATTACTTTCTTTCTTTTTTGTCTAGAAACATCTGCTTCTAATAATGAGCGTTCAGCAGCCATAGTACTCAAGCGTTCATCCCACATTACAATTTCTATATGTGGTAATGCTTGTTGAAGTAGCTCTTTATAGTGTAACGAAGCTTCTCCACGAAATCCAACAGAATTATTCATATTTTTCGGTAAGCCGATAACTACTGTGCCTACATTGTTTTCTTTAATAATCGTTACAAGCTTATCAATACCGAATTCATTATTTTCCTCATCAATTCTCAGAGTGTCTAGTCCTTGGGCTGTCCAACCCATTAAATCACTTATAGCTATGCCAACCGTTTTACTACCAACATCTAAACCTAAAATTTTATGTGTCAGCATAAGCTATTTCTTGTTCTCTTTTAAGTAGTTTGAAACAAGTTCTTCCATAATAACGTCGCGATCGATATGACGAATTTGATTGCGTGCATCGTTCTGACGTGGAATATAGGCAGGGTCGCCTGATAACAGATAACCAACTATTTGGTTGACTGCATTATATCCGCGTTCTTCTAAAGTTCGATGTACATTATTTAATACTGATTCGACATTTTCTTTTGGAATTTCTTCATAATCAAACTTCATAGTTTTATCAATATTATCCATAGCTGCGACACTCCTCTAAAACGAATTATCTTACATATACTGATTTTACACTAGTTGATTATAAAGTTATAGTTTTTTAATATAATCTTTAATAAAGCGTAATGATTCTGAGATATTTTCAGGTTCAGTTCCGCCACCCTGAGCCATATCAGGACGGCCGCCACCTTTACCACCTACGATTGGTGCCATATTTTTAATGATATCTCCAGCTTTAATGTGCTCAGTTAATGTTTTAGGTACTGATGCAATAAGTGATACTTTACCACCGACATCACTAGCTAAAATAATAATAGCATCTTGTTGTTTAGATTTAAAATCATCCATCACTTGTCTAATTTCTTTAGGGTTAGAAACTTCTACTTCTGTAGCAAGTACTTTAAAGTCATTGATAACTTCAATTTGTTCTTCAATATTTCCCATTTTAAGTGAAGTGATTTCTTTGTTACGTTGTTCTAATTGTTTGTGGAGTGCTTTTTCGTCTTCTTGAAGTTGGACAACTTTATCGTATACTTGGTTATCTGATTTAACTTTAACTTGTTCTTTAATTGAATTAAATTTAGTTTGAATATCTTCAAGATGTAGGAACGCAGCTTTACCAGTTAATGCTTCAATACGTCTTACCCCTGCACCGGTACCAGACTCACTGATAATTTTAAAGAGACCAATTTCAGCAGTGTTATCTACATGAATACCGCCACACAACTCTATTGAAAATGGTGCCATATTAACTACGCGTACAATATCGCCATATTTTTCACCGAATAATGCCATAGCTCCTAGTTGTTTAGCTTCGTCAATTGGCATTTCTTGGATGTGTACAGAAATACCTCTCCAAATTTCTTCGTTAACACGTCGTTCTACTTGATCTACTTCTTCTTGAGTCATTGGTCCAAAATGAGAGAAGTCAAATCTTAGACGTTCACTTTCAACTAATGAGCCTGCTTGATTGACATGTTCTCCAAGAACTTCTTTTAGTGCAGCATGTAGTAAATGAGTAGCACTGTGATTTTTTTGAATATCTTTACGCTCATCTCTATTGACGCTTGCGTCCACTTCACTATTCACTTTCACTTGTCCAAATTGTACAACACCTTGATGTAAGTTTTGACCATTAGGCGCTTTAGTTACTTCTTGAACTTCAATTTCAAAGTTCTCGTTGCCAACAATACCTTTATCCGCTACTTGACCACCGCTCATAGCATAGAAAGGCGTCTCTTTAAGAATAAAGTAAACAGTTTCGCCAGCATCAATTGTATCAACAGCTTCACCGTTATAAATCAAATCAGTTAATGTTGTTTGATAATCAGTTGTGTCATATCCTACGAATGTGCTTTCAGTATTAATATTTTTAAGGACTTCGCTTTGAATTTGCATAGATTGAGAACTTTGACGAGCTTCTCTTGCTCTATTACGTTGTTGTTGCATTTCAAATTCAAACGTAGCCATATCAACAGTGATGTCTTCTTGACTAGCGAGTTCCTCAGTTAATTCAATTGGGAAACCATATGTGTCATATAATTTGAATGCATCTGAACCATTGATTTCATTATTACTCTCTTTAGCTTTAGCTATTAAATTATTTAAAATTGTTAAACCTTCTTGAAGTGTTTCATGGAAACGTTCTTCTTCAGATTTAATAACACGTTTAATAAAATCAGCTTTTTCTTTAACGTTAGGATAATAAGGTTCCATTATGTCTGCTACAATATCAACTAATTTATACATAAACGGTTCGTTAATATCGAGTGTTTGACTAAATCTCACAGCTCGACGTAATAATCTGCGGAGTACATATCCACGCCCTTCATTTGCTGGTAACGCTCCATCAGAAATCGCGAATGCGATTGTTCTAATATGGTCTGCAATGACTTTGAATGCTACGTCATGTTCATCAACTTTTAGATAAGTTTTACCTGAAACATGTTCAACTTCATGAATAATTGGCATGAATAAGTCTGTTTCATAATTGGTACGGACATTTTGCGCAATTGATGTCATACGTTCTAGGCCCATGCCGGTATCAATATTTTTATTTGGAAGTGGTGTATACGTATTATCTTTATTATGGTTGAATTCACTAAATACTAAATTCCATACTTCCAAGTATCTCTCATTTTCTCCACCTGGATACATTTCTTCTGCTGGATCTTCTTGGCCATAGTCTGTACCACGATCATAGAAGATTTCTGTATTTGGTCCAGAAGGTCCTTCGCCAATATCCCAGAAGTTACCTTCAATTCTAATGATACGACTTTCTTCTAAACCAATTTCTTCGTTCCAAATACGATAAGCTTCAGTATCTTCAGGATGGATTGTTACATATAATTTTTCAGGTTCCATACCCATCCATTTATCACTTGTTAAGAATTCCCATGCAAAATGGATAGCTTCTTTCTTGAAATAATCACCGATTGAGAAGTTACCTAACATTTCAAAAAATGTATGGTGTCGTGCAGTAAATCCAACATTTTCGATATCATTTGTTCTAATTGCTTTTTGTGAGTTTACTATTCTAGGTTTTCTAGGTGTTTCACGACCATCAAAATATTTTTTTAATGTAGCAACTCCTGAATTAATCCATAGTAATGAATCATCATCAATAGGTACAAGTGGCGCTGATGGCTCAATCATGTGTCCTTTTTCTACAAAGAAATCAATATATTTTTGACGAATTTCACTTGCTTTTAAATTTTTCATTTTCATTCACTCCTAAGTTATTATTATCTAACCTTAAACAAAAATAAAGAACGTTCATCCTATAAAGGGACGAACGTTCTCGCGGTACCACCCTAGTTATAAGAGTTCATGCTACATTTAAATATCTTGTTATCAAACATCAAATTTAAATGCTATCCTCTTATCACTTAATTACTATATTCAAATAACATGAAGTAGCGTTCAACAATTTACATTGTACTTCACACCAACCAGTACATCTCTAAAATAGTAAATATTGTCTACTCGTCTTCATGCGAATTTAAATTTATTTTAAGTATTTTCTTACTAAATGTCAACGTTCAACGAAATCATACGGGGATACATCTCCCATATTTATCATTGGATCAATTCGGTAAATAGTTGTTTCATTTAAAACTATATTATCTTTGTTAGGGGTTTCTTCTTCAATTGCTTTTTCATTAGAACTATCGACACTTTGTTCAATAGATAATTCTTCTTGTTTTGACTCACTTTTAAAGTAGGCCAATATGAGCTCACGTAATTGTGTATGACGTTCTTGACCTTGCGTATTCAACCCTATTTCAAATGCTTTTGGGTCACCTAATAAAACTAGGGATTGTTTAGCTCGAGTGAGTCCCGTATAAAGGATAGGACGTTGAAGCATACGAAAATACTGTTTAACAATAGGCATAATGACTATAGGAAATTCTGAACCTTGAGATTTATGAATAGATGTACAATAGGCGTGGGTTAACTCTAATAAATCTTGACGTGTAAAGGTAATTTCATTGCCTTCAAAGTCAACCACAATAACATCTTTGTTGAGTGCATTTTCCTTTGCCCAAAAAATACCAACAATAACACCTATATCTCCATTAAATATATTATCATTAGGACGATTAACTAGTTGTAGTACTTTATCGCCCTTACGGAATTTTATATCGCCAAATTCAATTTCTCTCGTATCTTCTTCTTTAGGATTTAAAATCTTTTGCAGAACTTGATTAAGTCGCTTAATACCTGCACTACCTTTATACATAGGTGCTAAAACTTGGATATCACTCATATCATAGCCTTTGTTTACAGCACTAGAGACGACCTTTTCAACAATAGTAGGAATTTGATCTACCGAACAGTTAATAAAACTTCTATCATGATAACGTTGAGTAATATCAATAGTTTCACCGTGCTTCATGCGATGAGCTAAGTCGATAATACTTGAACCATCTTGTTGACGATAAACTTCAGTAAGATTAACTCTAGGTAACACTTGAGAATCAATCAAATCTTTAAATATCTGTCCTGGTCCTACAGAAGGCAGCTGATCTTCATCTCCTACAAGGATAATCTGAGCATCCAAAGGTACAGCACTTAAGAATTGATGAAATAACCATGTATCCACCATCGACATCTCATCAATAATAATAAGTTTAGCTTTAATTTCATTATCTAAAATATCATCGGGTTGTGTTTCCTGATTCCAGCCAATTAGACGATGAATCGTCATAGCCTCTAAACCTGTGGATTCTTGTAATCGTTTAGATGCGCGTCCTGTTGGGGCAGCCAAGACCACAGGATAGTCATCATCTTGATAATCAGAATAATCTAAAGATAAACCGTGTATTTCCGCATATAATTCCACTATACCTTTAATAACTGTTGTTTTACCTGTACCAGGCCCACCAGTTAATAACATAATCTTAGAATTGATTGCGGTTTGTAAGGCTTCTTTTTGAGAAGGCGCGTAAGAAACATTGTTGGCTTCTTCAATACTCCCAATATGGATTTGTAAGTCGGACTGTTCAATTTGTTTGAGTTTGTTTTTATAGGTTTTTATACGATATAAGTTCTGAACGCTTTTTAATTCTGAATAATAGAGACTAGGTATAGCGACGCGTTCATTATCATATATCAGTTTATTCTCTTCTGATAATAGTTGTATCACGTCTTCAAGTTGTGACAATTCAACAATTTCTTCTACCTGCTCATCACTTAACATATCTTTAGTGACTTCAATGATATGATTATAAGATAAGTATGTATGTCCTTTCTTGATACATTCTTCTTCTAATGTATATAAAAGACCAGCTTTTAAGCGTTCCGTATCGTTAAATTTCACTCCACTATTTCGAGCTAAATTATCAGCTTTTTGAAAACCAATACCCTTAACATCATATACGAGTTGATATGGATTTTGTTCTAATATATGTAAGGTTTCAGATTGATAAAACTGATAAATTGCCATCGAAAGTTTTGGCCCAAATCCTAAATCATGCAATCTAATCATAATCTTTTCTGATTCTTGATTGGCACTCACTTGCTCTGCTATTTGCTTTTGCTTTTTCTTAGATAGACCAGGCACTTTTGCTAATACTGATGCATCGTTTAATATATCATTGATGGAATTTTCACCGATTGCATTTACAATATTTTGTGCCGTTTTCTTACCTATTCCTTTAAAAAGATCACTCGATAAATAGCTAACAATGGCATCTTTTGTTTGTGGTAATTCTTTTTCAAATGTATCGGCCTTAAGTTGTTTACCGTAACGTGGATGTTCAACGAGTTGTCCTTTAAACGTATAAACATCGCCCTCTACTATATTGGGAAAAAACCCTACCACTGTTGGTAAGTTATCAAATGATTCATTTGTTTCAATAGTATCTACTTTAAGAACAGTATAAAAGTTATCATTATTTTGAAATAATATCGCATCTACCGTTCCTTTAATCATTGAATAATCAAAAAGTGTAGGGTTTGACATATTAAGACTCCTCGTTTTTTAATGCTTCAAATGTTGCTTTAGCATGCTGACTTAATAGATGGCCTGAATCTATTTCGATTGCCTTATCAAAATAAGCAATAGCTGAATCTATATCTTCTGATTGCATATAAGTTGCTAAACCAAGATTATATAGTGCATCTACGTGTTTAGGATCTATAGCTAATACAACGTTTAATTGTTTGATGGCTTGTTCAAACATTTCTAAATGACAAAGAACTAAGCCATACTGAAATTGAACTTCGGCATCTGATGATTGATCTTGTTCAGCTGCCGTCATTAAAAATGGCAATGCTTCTTTAGGTGCATCTAATTGATTAAATGACATTCCAATCATATAGTTAGTATCTACTTGATCCATTTCATATTTGGATGCATTTTGATACAGTTTAATTGCTTCTCGATAGCGACCTTGATCATAATATAAGTTAGCTAAATTATAATAAACTGCACCATTTTTGTCATCTATCGTAAGTGCGCGTTGGAAAAAACGTTCAGCTTTTTCAATTTCCCCTGCATCTGCTAAAACAATACCAGCATTAATATAGTTTTCAATTGTGTCTGGATCATTTTCGATATTATCAAATAATGCTTTAAGTGCTTTTTCAAGTTCTCCATCTTTAATCCATTGATAAATTGTCTCTTGTTCGGTCATGCTACTATCCTTCCTTTCTTATTAGGATTTATCATTAGTAAAAAAAGGAGTGGAACAGAAATCTAATATAATTCAAAAGATTTCGTTGTTCCACCCTTGCTAAGTTGATTAGAAATGAAGAAAGAGAGACTCTTACACAATGCTTCTTTATTTCTAGTCAACTACTGTCAAAACTAAAGTTAAGCTATTTTTTAATTAAATGTTCCATTCTCACATTGAACTAATTAAACAACATAACTTAATTGTCCAGATGTTTTAAATACATCATCAATAGTGGCACCGCCTAAGCAAACTTCACCATCGTAAAATACGACTGCTTGTCCTGGGGTGATAGCGCGTACGGGTTCATCAAATGTTACACGGATTGAGTTATCATTTTCACGTTGTACGAATACTTTAGTATCTTTTTGACGATATCTAAATTTAGCAGTACAAGAGAAGCCTTCTTCCAAATCAACTGGATTTACAAAACTAAAGTCTGAGGCAATAAGATAATCACTGTATAAAGCATCATGATGGAATCCTTGTTCGACATATAAAATATTGTCTTGTAGATTTTTTCCTACTACGAACCAAGGGTCTCCATCGCCGCCAATGCCTAATCCATGGCGTTGGCCTATTGTGTAATACATTAAACCACTATGCGTTCCCATTTTTTTACCTTCAAGCGTTCTCATATCTCCAGATTGAGCTGGTA
Source organism: Staphylococcus sp. acrmy (assembly GCF_022690565.1). Taxonomy (NCBI): domain Bacteria; kingdom Bacillati; phylum Bacillota; class Bacilli; order Caryophanales; family Staphylococcaceae; genus Staphylococcus; species Staphylococcus sp. acrmy. The sequence goes on from NZ_JALCVE010000003.1 coordinate 202,445, forward strand.
AATATTGAGATAAAAATGTTTTGAAATTACGTTCACCTATAAAACAAATTCCTGTAGAATCTTTCTTTTTAGCAGTCGCTAAATCTTGCTCTTCGGCAATTTTACGTACTTCTTTCTTCTCAATATCACCGATTGGGAACATTACTTTTGACAATTGTTCTTGAGATAATTGATTTAAGAAATAGGTTTGATCCTTATTATTATCTACACCACGTAACATTTCTACATGACCATCTTCATGACGACGAATTCTAGCGTAATGTCCTGTAGCAACATAGTCAGCACCTAATTTAAGTGCATGTTCTAAGAATGCTTTAAATTTAATTTCTTTATTACACATTACGTCTGGGTTAGGCGTACGCCCTTTTTTATACTCATCTAAGAAATAGGTAAATACTTTATCCCAGTATTCTTGTTCAAAGTTGACGGCGTAATATGGTATACCGATTTGGTTACATACAGCGATTACATCATTATAATCTTCAGTAGCCGTACACACGCCGTTTTCATCAGTGTCATCCCAATTCTTCATGAAGATACCTATAACGTCGTATCCTTGTTCTTTTAATATGTGTGCCGTTACTGAGCTATCTACGCCACCAGACATACCAACAACAACGCGTATATCTTTATTAGACAAATTTATTCCTCCTTAAATTTATGATATATTTTATGAATTTCGGCTACGATATATTTTATTTCATGTTCTGTAGTTTGTTCATTAAAACTAAAGCGAACAGAATGTTTGGCACGTTCTTCGTCTTCATACATAGCAGCTAAAACATGAGATGGAGTGGTTGAACCAGCAGTACAAGCTGATCCTGATGAAACATAAATATTAGATAAATCTAGTAACGTTAACATTGTTTCAACATCGATAAATGGAAAATATAAATTGAGTATATGACCAGTGGTTTCAACCATTGAGCCATTGACTTCAAATGGAATCGCACGTTCTTGTAAACTAACTATGAATAATTCTTTTAATTGCATTAAGTGAATATTGTTAGCATCTCTTTGTTCATCGGCAAGTGTTAATGCTTTAGTCAAACCAACGATTTGAGCTAAGTTTTCCGTTCCTGCTCGACGTTTAGTTTCTTGTTCTCCACCCAATTGAGAATATTCAATAGGTGTTTGCTCTTTAACTAACAGAACACCTACTCCTTTAGGGCCACCAAATTTATGTGCAGTAAGACTCATCGTATCTATTTTAAAATCTTCGAACTTCACATCTAAATGACCAATCGCTTGTACAGCATCAACATGTAATAATGCGTTTGAATCAGCCACAATATCTTCAATATCGTACATTGGTTCAACTGTTCCAATTTCATTATTAACAAACATAATTGAAACTAAAATCGTATCGTCAGTTAATACCTCTTTAAGTTGGTCTAAATCGACTTTACCTGTATCATCTACATCTAGATAAGTAACGTCATATCCTTCTTTTTCCAGTTGTTCAAATACGTGCAATACTGAATGATGCTCAATTTTAGTTGTAATGATATGGTTTCCAAGATGTTCGTTTGCATAGACTAAGCCTTTGATTGCTGTATTATTTGATTCCGTAGCGCCACTCGTAAAGATTACTTCACTAGGCTTGGCTCCTAATAAATTAGCTACATTTCTTCTTGATTCATCTAAATAGCGACGTGCGTCTCGTCCAATTGAATGAATTGATGATGGATTACCATAATGTGATTGATATATTGTCATCATCGATTCTACAACTTCAGGTTTAACCGGTGTAGTAGCAGCATAATCTGCATATACTTCCATTCTCTAGTACACTCCTCATATTTTTATCAATGTTCCTATAATAGCACCTGACTAATATTTTTTCTACATTGGTGTTTATAAACTACCTATTTCATACTTATATTATATTTTAACACTTACACCTCTATTTAATTAACACCTTTTATATATTTACTTTTGAAAATAATAGCAAAAATCCATTTGAGCAATTTAATAACTGTTCATATTATATCTTGTTACACTAGGCAGTAGTAATAATAAAGGAGAGGTTGAAGATGTCGAATATAAAATTATCAGCTCTAAATCTAGTACCTATTCGAGAAGGTCAAAATGATAAAGATGCAATTGATGATATGGTAGAACTTGCACAACAATTAGATGAATTAGAATATGAGCGTTATTGGATAGCAGAGCATCATAATGCGCCGAATTTAGTGAGTTCAGCGACTGCCCTACTCATTCAACATACTTTAGAACATACTCAAAATATAAAAGTAGGTTCGGGTGGAATTATGTTACCTAACCATGCGCCACTAGTTGTTGCTGAACAATTTGGTACGATGGAAACACTTTTCCCAAATAGAGTTAATCTAGGGTTAGGTAGAGCACCTGGTACTGACATGATGACGGCGAGTGCTTTGAGACGTGATCAGCATAACGGTGTTTATGAATTTCCTGAAGAAGTTGAACAATTGCAAACGTACTTTGGTCCTGAAAATAAACAAGCATATGTACGCGCTTATCCTGCCGTAAACAAGAATGTTCCTTTATATATATTAGGATCTTCAACAGATTCAGCTCATTTAGCTGCCCGTAAAGGATTACCTTATGTCTTTGCTGGACACTTTGCACCTCAACAAATGAAGGAAGCGATTCAAAATTATAAAGAATTATTTGAGCCTTCGGATGTATTAGATAAACCTTACATGATTGTATGTTTAAATACGATTGTGGCCGAAACAGACGACGAAGCAGAACGTTTAGCAAGCACACTTGCACAAGTATTTACTAGTATTGCACGTGGTAAAATGCAACCCGTTCAACCGCCTACTGATGACCTTAAAAATTTATTAACTCCAAGAGAATATGAAATGGCCAAACAAAGAGAGCGTAACTCCTTAATTGGTTCTGAAGAAACAGTAAAACAAAAATTAGAAGATTTCATTGAAGAGTATGGTGAAATTGATGAATTAATGGGAATTAGCTATATTTACGATAAAGCACAACAAGTCGATTCTTTTAATCGATTAAAAAATGTCATTCAACGTATTAATAATTAAGATTTAGGGAGCTTCGAATTTAATTTTAATTCATTTCTGTCATAAAAAAAGAGTGATGAGAATCTCATCACTCTTAAAAAATATCAACTATTTATCGTCTTTTTTATCATCTTTGTTATCACTGTCGTTACCGCCAGTGTATTCATTAATTTTATCTTTAGCTTTGTCTACTTGCTCATTATCGCTATTTTTGAATTTTTCTGCTGCATCTTTCGCTTTGTCCATGAATCCCATAGTGAAATTCTCCTTTCAAATTTAAGCTTATAATATATTGAATAAGTATTGACAAATATACGATACGAAATAATCTACACATTGTATCGTTGTGATGTATTAATTAAATACCACCAACAAAAATGAATAAACATATTTACTTAAAAAAATTTAAATATAGAACATGTAGCCATCTAATTGATTATCAGTTTCTACATATTCAGCTAAATATTTTAATGTTGTATTATCTAAAACTTCTCTTACCGCGTCTCTCATACGTAACCAAAGTTGCTTTTGGGCCGGCGGTTCTGATTCAATACTTTCTACAATTGTAATGGGCCCCTCTAACAAGCGAATAATATCACCTGCAGTGATTTCATCAGCGGGTACTCTGAGTTGGTAGCCACCTTTAGCACCACGAACACTTCGAATTAAACCTGCATTTCTTAAAGGGCCTACTAATTGTTCGAGGTATAAGTCACTTAACTTATTTTCCTCAGCAATTGACTTCAATGAGACACAGCCTTGTCCTTCCCTTTTAGCTAAGGAAATCATTAAAGTTAACCCATATCTCCCTTTCGTTGATATTTTCATAACATAACCTCACTTAATTCGAATAATATATATTCCCATTCTATCATTTTTTCAGTTAAGATAGTAATAGAAAGGTGTGAATAACGTGACTACTGAACCTTTGGCTTCCAGAATGCGACCTACAAATATAGATGAAATTATATCACAACAACATTTGGTGGGTCCTAAAGGTATTATTAGACGAATGGTTGAAACTAAGAAATTATCTTCAATGATTTTTTATGGTCCTCCTGGAATTGGTAAAACAAGTATAGCAAAAGCAATTTCAGGTAGTACTGAATATAAATTTAGACAATTGAACGCAGTAACAAATACTAAGAAAGATATGCAATTAGTAGTTGAAGAAGCGAAAATGTCTGGCCAGATTATTTTGTTACTAGATGAAATTCATCGTCTAGATAAAGCTAAACAAGATTTTCTATTACCTCATTTAGAAAACGGTAAAATCGTATTGATTGGAGCAACTACTTCCAATCCCTATCATGCAATTAATCCAGCTATTCGTTCTAGAGCTCAAATTTTTGAACTTTATTCTTTAAATGACGATGACGTACGTCTTGCATTAAATCGAGCCTTAGAAGATGAGCGACGTGGTTTAAAAACTTATCATCCAGATGTAGATGAAGAAGCATTAACATATTTCTCAACACAAAGTAACGGTGATGTTCGTAGCGCATTAAATGCTTTAGAATTAGCTGTGTTAAGTGCTGAAGTCATTGATAATACAAGACATGTGACATTAGAAGATGCGAAAGATTGTCTCCAAAAAGGCGCCTTCGTCAGTGATAAAGATGGAGATATGCATTACGATATGATGAGTGCTTTTCAAAAATCAATTAGAGGTAGTGACGTAAACGCTGCGTTACACTATTTAGCTCGCCTGATTGAAGCTGGAGATTTACCAACAATTGTAAGACGTTTATTAGTCATAAGTTATGAGGATATAGGTTTAGCTTCTCCTAGCGCCGGACAAAGAACTTTAGCAGCGATTCAATCTGCTGAACGCTTAGGATTTCCTGAAGCACGCATTCCACTTAGCCAAGCTGTGATTGAGCTTTGTTTATCTCCAAAATCTAATTCTGCTATTAAGGCAATCGATGGCGCACTTAGTGATATTCGTAAGGGAAAAGTTGGACAAATTCCTGATCACTTAAGAGATGGTCATTACGCTGGTGCAAAAGAATTAGGAAGAGCAATCGGCTATAAATACCCTCACGATTATGAGAATGGCCATGTAGTACAACAGTACTTACCTAACAACTTAAAAGACAAAATATACTATGAGCCAAAAACGACTTCTAAAAGTGAACAACAATTTAAAATGGTATACGATAATTTGAGAACTAAAAAATAAAACAAGACTATGATAGAGTTACAAGTTGAATGTGGATTAGCAAAGCCTTGAATTACATTAACTTTGCGTTCCATTATTCACTATATAACTCATCATAGTCTTAAATTTTAAATATTTCCTTTATCTTTAATACGTCTAACTGGAATATCTTTCAAAATATCATTTACTACATAACTAGCACAAATTAATCCTACTGTACTTGGCACAAATGCATTTGAAGATGGCGGTATTTGTCCCTTACGATTAATAGCATTAGCGTCCCCAACTGTTGCCTTAACATCTTCACGTATAACAATAGGACTTTCATCAGAGAAAACTACTGGCACTCCTTTTTTAATACCTTGTCTTTTCAAACGGTTACGAATAATTTTGGCCATTGGATCCATAAACGTTTGTGAAATATCGGCGATTTTAAATCGTGTAGGATCAGTTTTATTAGCAGCACCCATACTTGAAATAACTTTAATCCCTCGCTCTAAGCATTCTTTCATTAAATGAACTTTATATATAATTGTATCGCTAGCATCAATAAAATAATCAATATTATAATTATTAAATAAATCCTCGTAAGTTTCTTCTGTATAAAACATATGTAACGGCGTAACTTTACAATCAGGGTTAATTAATTTAATTCGCTCTTCCATTAATGTAACTTTACTTTGCCCAATCGTTGTTGTTAGCGCATGGATTTGACGATTGACGTTAGTAATATCAACATCATCTTTATCAATTAATATAATATGTCCAATATTAGTACGAGCTAAGGCTTCAGCTGCAAACGAACCTACTCCCCCGACGCCTAATACCGCAACGGTTTTACCTTTTAATAAATCTAGACCCTCTTGACCATATGCTAACTCATTTCTTGAAAATTGATGTTTCATTGTAAACTCCTTTTTATAAACCATTCAATAACTTGTAAATCCTAAAAAAGTGTATAAAAATACGCAAGACAGTAAAGCCTTGCGTACCGATAGAGTCCGTAATTGCCGTAGTTATAAATAGCTTGATCATTCGGCCTGCTATATACAGGTGGGTGCCCTGTTTCTTGTTTTGCAAGTCCTCCATTGAGGCGTTTGCGCTGCAAGAAAACCTATTGAGCTCCCTGATCAAAAAGTGTTAGGCCCAAATAAAAAGCAAACATACGAACAATACAGATGACTATCTTATATAGATATAATAGCACAAAAGCCCTATTATTGAAATCCTAATGACTTGGTTAGAAATGTTTATTAAGAAAAATAATTAAATATTAATAGTTGACATAATATATTTATAGTTATTTAAAATATAGTATCTTATCGTTGTTTTCTTTTCATAATAAAAACACCTTATAGGCTAGTCTTTAAACTAACTTATAAGGTGTTGGTTAATAACACTTTGTTTAAGTAACTAATAGTTTTTCAAGAATTAGTGACGGATACGCAGTGATAATTCTTCTAATTGTTTATCAGATACTTCTCCTGGTGCATCAGTTAATAGACAAGTAGCTGATGCTGTTTTAGGAAAGGCAATTGTATCTCTAAGGTTTGTACGATTAGTCAATAACATAACTAAACGGTCTAATCCTAAGGCGATACCGCCATGTGGAGGTGCACCGTATTTAAAGGCATCTAATAAGAAACCAAATTGTTCTCTAGCTTGTTCTTTTGTGAAACCTAAAACTTCGAACATTTTTTCTTGAAGCTCACTATTTGAAATTCTTATAGAGCCCCCACCGAGTTCATAACCATTTAATACAATGTCATAAGCATTAGCTTGCACATTTTCAGGTTCTGAGTCTAATTTAGCGATATCTTCTTGTTTAGGTGATGTGAATGGATGGTGTGCTGCAACATAACGTTTAGCATCTTCATCATATTCAAGTAACGGCCAATCTGTAACCCATAAGAAGTTTAATTTATTTTCATCAATTAAATCTAATTCTCTTGCAATTTTAATACGTAATGCTCCTAAACTTTGAGCAACGACATTTGGTTTGTCTGCTACGAACATTACTAAGTCTCCTGGTTTAGCTCCAGTTAACTCTTTTAATGTTTCTACATTTTGATCTTCGAAGAATCGTGCAATAGGACCACTTAATCCTTCATCAACGACTTTGACCCAAGCTAGGCCTTTAGCACCGTAAATATTAACAAACTCTGTTAAGGCATCCATATCTTTACGTGTATAGTTATCAGATGCTCCTTCGGCAACAATGGCTTTCACTTCGCCATTATTTTGTACAGTATCCTTGAAGACTTTGAAGTCCATTTCCTTACCTAATTGTGATACATCAATTAATTCCATTCCAAAACGTGTATCAGGTTTGTCAGAACCATAACGTCTCATCGCTTCTTCATAAGTCATACGTGGGAATGTGCCTTCTATGTCAACGCCTTTTACATCTTTAACGACTTGGCGTAACATTTCTTCTCCCATTTGAATAACGTCTTCTTGATCAACGAAACTCATTTCAATATCGACTTGAGTGAATTCAGGTTGACGGTCAGCACGTAAATCTTCATCTCTGAAACATTTAACAATTTGATAATATTTGTCAAAACCACTAATCATTAATAATTGTTTAAATAATTGTGGTGATTGAGGTAGTGCGTAAAACTCACCTTCATGAACACGTGAAGGTACTAAATAGTCACGTGCGCCTTCTGGTGTAGATTTTGTTAATACTGGTGTTTCAATATCAAAGAAACCATTATTATCAAGATAGTTACGGATAGATTTAGTTGTTTGATGTCTCATTTTAAATGTTTGTGCTAATTCAGTACGTCTAAGATCTAAGTAACGATATTTCAAGCGAATATTTTCGTCAACGTTTTGATTTTCCTCATTAATTGAAAATGGTGGCGTTTCAGATTTATTAATAATATTAATATTTGAAACTTGAACTTCAACTTGACCAGTTTTAATCTTAGGATTAACTGTTTCTTCATCACGTTTAGTTACCGTTCCTTCAACTTCAATAACATACTCAGAACGTACAGTTTCTGCGATACTTAAAGCTTCTGCAGAGAAATCAGGATTGAATACTACTTGAACAATACCTTCTCTATCACGTAAATCTACGAAGATTAGGCCACCTAAATCACGTCGATTATGCACCCAACCTTTTAATGTTACTTTTTGGTCTAGTAATTCTTCAGTAACTAAACCACAATATGTTGTACGTTTACTCATTTGAATTCTCCTTTATTTTTTAAAATACTGTACAAGTTCATCTAATTTAACTGTTTCTGACTCACCTGTTGCCATATTTTTAATATCAATTTTATTATTTGCTAATTCTTGATCACCTATTACGATTGTATATTTAGCATTTAAACGATCAGCTTGTTTCATCTGACCTTTAATTTTACGTTTTAAATAATCTTTATCAGCTTTAATGCCATTTTTTCTAAGATGATTTAAAAGTTTAACACTATAGCGTTCAGCTTCATCACCCATAGTAACTATAAATAAATCAAACTCTTCTTCTATATCTAATTCAATACCTTCTTCTTCAAGTGCAAGTAAAAGTCTTTCAATACTTAATGCAAAGCCAATACCAGTCTGACTAGGACCATCTAGAAGTTCTAATAAGCCATTATAACGGCCGCCGCCACATAGTGTTGTAATTGCGCCATCATAATTAGGATTATCCATCATTACTTCAAAAGCAGTATGAGTGTAATAATCTAGCCCACGTACTAAATTAGGATCTTCGACATAGTCAACGCCTAAATCAGTCAAATATGATTTAACTTCTTCATAATATGCTTTAGATGCTTCATTTAAATAATCAGTAATACGCGGAGCATTTTTTACAGCTTCTTTATCACGATCAATCTTACAATCAAGTATACGCATTGGATTTGTATGCAAACGTGATTGACAATCTTCACAGAAAGTGTCTATTACAGGTTCAAAATGTTTTACTAAAGCCTCGTTATATTCTTTACGTGAATTCGCGTCGCCGATACTGTTAATTACTAATTTTAAATGTTTTAAACCAAATGATTCATAAATGTGCATAACCATTGCTAAAACTTCAGCATCGATACTTGGATTTTCTGCACCTATAGCTTCTATACCAAACTGATTGAATTGACGAAAACGTCCTTTTTGTTTACGTTCATATCTAAACATTGGTCCATTATAATAAAGCTTAATCGGTTGATTTGGATAACCTTGCATTTTATTTTCAATGTAAGAGCGAACAACCGCAGCCGTACCTTCTGGTCTTAACGTTAAGCTTCTGTCACCTTTATCTTTAAACGTATACATTTCTTTTTGCACAACATCAGTTGAGTCTCCCACACCACGTGCAAATAAATCTGTACTTTCAAAAATAGGTGTACGTATTTCTTTATAATTATAAAGCTTCATTAATTCATCTAATTTATTTTCAATATAGCGCCATTTGCTTGAATCTTCAGGTAAGATATCTTGCGTACCTCTAGGTATTCTAATCACGCAATCACTCCTTTAATAATTTTACTCATCTATATTAAATCTTCTTTAATAAAAAAAGCCCCTTATATAGCCAATAACTATATAAGGGACGAAATGCCGTGTTGCCACCCTAATTGAGATTAAGATTATACCTTAACCCCCACTCAAACGCTTAACGTGCGTAAACCGGCTTATTTATTAAAGCACCTCTTCTTGTGTTAAAAGTTTTAAACTACTCAGTATAATCTTTCAGCCTTGGATTATATCTCTACGTGAGGTTGGGACAAAAGTGTTTAGGATTTGAGCAGAACCGAACGATGAGCAAAATTGTTCTTCAAATTTTGTCGAATCGTGACGGTATCTGCCGAGAATCCTGCTTTTGGGACACCGTTTATCGGTTTCCCAGCGCACAAACGATTAATGTCTCAGTCTCTCTACCTATTTCATTTAAACTTCCAAGAATATTAACGGTATGATTTATAAAGTTCATTAATAATGATAACTAGTTTAGATTAAGTTTGCAAGACTTAAGATGCAAAATATTGTTTTAACCCATCAACTACTGCTTCTTCAACTACTTGTCTATGAAGTTGGTCTGTTATCATTACTTCATCTGTTGGATTACTAATATATCCTAGTTCTAATAATACTGCTGGTTTATTAGTTTGTCTTAGGACTTGAAAGTTTTCCTGTCTAGTACCTTTGTTAGACAATAAAGACTTTTTCTCAATACTAGCCGATAATGTTTCAGCTAAGGTTTCTTGATTATCTTTAAACCAATATACAGTAGCTCCGTTCGCATTCGGACTATCAAGAGAATCATTATGTATACTTATAAAAGCGTCGCCATCTTGTTTTCTGTCTTCTAAACTGACATAGCTATCATCGGAGCGTGTTAGTTTTACCTTAGCTCCCGCTTTTTCTAACGCTTTTTTTAATTCTTTCGCAGTCTTTAGCGTATAATTTTTTTCAAGACTTTTTTTGGATGTATTGCTTGAAGCACCTTGGTCATTGCCCCCGTGCCCTGGATCTAAGACAATGACCTTATTCTTCAAAGGATTTTCTTCCTTACTTGCATCCGCTTCAATATCTAAACTTGTATGCCATCCTGCTATCCATCCTTTTTCGGTGCCATCTCTACTTTCTACTTCAATCCACTTACCAGACTTTCCTAGTCTAGTAAATGTTTCGCCTTTATCAACTTGGTAGAGTACTGGATAAGCTGCATTAGGACCTGTACGTAATTCTGCATTTTCCGAAACGGTAATCCGATTACTACCTTGATCACTATGATTCATAAGCATAAATAGTATAATTAAAAATAATATAAAAGTGATCACCACAGAAAGTGTAAGTCCATTCTTTAGACCATGTTTTGATAACCATGCATCTAGTTTACTCATACAATCTTTCCATCCTGACTTTCATAAATAATCGTAACAGGACCATCATTTATAATTTCTACTTCCATATCCGTACCAAATTCACCTGTTTCTACTTCGACACCATACGCTCTTAATGCAGTATTAAACTTCTCATATAACTCATTTGCCTCATCAGGACTCATTGAATTAGAAAAACCAGGTCTATTACCTTTTTTAACATCAGCATAAAGCGTAAATTGTGAAATTGATAGAATTTTACCCTCAACTTGTTGAACATTGAGATTTAATTTGCCATTTTCATCTTCAAACAAACGTGCGTTGACTACTTTTTTTGCTAATGCATCTACATCCGCTTCAGTAGAATCTTTACCTACTCCCACTAATAAACAATAACCTTTGTTAATTTTATTTTGAATATGCTCATTCGTTACTGAAGCTCTTTTAACTCTCTGTACCACTATCTTCATCTCTATAGCACCTCTATTAATTCCATACTCTGGATACTGTATATACATCACTTAATTGTTTAAGCTTTTCTACAACTCTGAAGACATCATTTACGTTTTTAACCATCACGCTAATTGTAATAATCGCATGCTTGTCTGTATCTGAACGTCCGTTAATTTTAATAATACTTCCAACTGTGGAATTGATAGCTTGAATGACTTCGTTAAGCAAGCCATTTCTATCATATGCACTAACTTCTAAATCGACTTGATAACGTTGAGTAGAATCTTTCGATTTTACCCATTCGACATCAATCAAGCGTTCAGTTTCATTGATGATATTAGGACAATCAGTGCGATGTACTTTAATACCATGTCCCTTAGTAATATAACCTACAATATCATCTCCAGGGATAGGATTACAACATTTAGATAGTTTAATTAAAACATTCTCAATTCCTTCCACATAGACACCACTATCTGTAATGATATCCTCTTTAATTGGAAGTGACTTCGTAATTTCTTGTGCTGCATTTAATGCTTTTTGCTTATCTTGTATACGTTGTCGTTCAGTTAATTTGTTAACAACTTGTAGGGCTGTTACCCCACCAAATCCTACAGCAGCATACAAATCATCTTCATTAGCAAAATTGTACTTTTCATTGACAACTTCAATATTCTTCTCAGTTAGAATATCATCAACTCTAAAGCCTTGGTCTTTAATTTCAGCTTCAACCATAAACTTACCTTTTTCAATATTTGAAGAACGGTTTTGTTTCTTGAAGAAGCTTTTTACCTTACTTTTCGCGCTCGATGATTTAACAATTTTCAACCAATCTCTACTTGGACCATAAGAATGTTTACTCGTACGTATCTCGATAATATCTCCCGTTTGAAGAACATAATCAATTGGCACGATTTTACCATTAACCTTCGCACCAATCATCTTATTACCTACTTCACTATGAATCGCATAAGCGAAATCAATAGGTACAGAACCATACGGTAATTCAATAACATCACTAGCAGGAGTAAATGCGTATACCTTATCACTTTGTAAATCATATTTTAATGATTCCATAAACTCTTGTGCATCTGAAGAAGTATGATCAGTTTCTGCTAATTCTTTGAGCCAATTCAGTTTATTTTGAAAATCTTGCGTCTTCTCGTTAACTGTTTTGCCTTCCTTATATGCCCAATGTGCAGCTACACCATGTTCAGCGATTTCGTGCATTTCATAGGTTCTAATTTGAATCTCTAAAGGATCACCATTAGGTCCTACAACTGTGGTATGTAGTGATTGGTACATATTTTGTTTTGGCATTGCAATATAATCTTTAAAACGTCCTGGCATAGGTTTCCATAATGTATGAACTAATCCTAATATTGCATAGCAGTCATTAATTGAATTGACTATAACCCGAATCGCTAATAAATCGAATATTTGATCAAATTGCTTTTTCTGTTTCATCATTTTTCGATAAATACTATAAATATGTTTAGGGCGACCATTAATCTCCCCTGTAATATTCATATTAATCATTTCTGCTTGTATTTTATCTATAGCATTAGCGATATAAGCTTCTCGCTCACTACGTTTCTTTTTCATTAAATTAACAATACGGAAGTATTGAACACTGTCAATATATCTCAAAGCAGTATCTTCTAATTCCCATTTAATGGTATTAATACCTAATCTATGAGCCAATGGTGCATAGATTTCTAACGTTTCTTTAGATATACGCACTTGTTTTTCACGGGCCATAGCTTTTAGCGTTCTCATATTATGGAGTCTATCTGCTAACTTAACTAATATAACTCGAACATCTTTAGCAATGGCGATAAATAGCTTTCTGTGATTTTCAGCTTGTTGTTCTTCTTTAGAGCGATATTTAACTTTTTTCAATTTCGTTACGCCATCTACAATTCGCGCAATTTCCTCATTGAACATACCTTTAACATCGTCAAACGTATAGGCAGTATCTTCAATGACATCATGTAGGAAGCCAGCCACAATAGTTGGCCCGTCTAACCGCATTTCAGTTAGTATACCGGCTACTTGAATTGGATGCATAATATATGGCAATCCATTTTTACGGAATTGACCTTGATGTGCCTCATAAGCAATGTGGTAACTTTTCAAAACATATTGGTATTCATCAGTTGATAAGTAAGATTTTGCTTTATGTAGCACCTCGTCAGCGCTATATGGATACTCGTTATTCAATATATGACACCCCAACTCTTTAATATTCCAAATACTCCACTCGATATTCGAATTTTTGAAAATTAAGAAAACATACCTTACCGCTTCATTAATCCGAGTATAACAGAGGTTGGCACAAAACATTTATGATTGATGTCCCATTCTGAATGCGAGTATTACTTTAATTTTATCAAATATCAAGCAAACTATAAAAGGTTTGATTTTTTCTAAATAATAGTTCTATGATACTACAAGTTTTTAAATAAATAAATGGTGTAGTATTTAATTTACAATCACCTATTGTATCCATAATTAAAAGGTAACACTGATATAAATATAAACATAAATAATAAGAGGTCGAGACACCTTTATCAATGTCTCAACCTCTATGTCAATCTTATTTAATGATTTATTCGTCGTATGAGATTAAACTCATTACGTCATAATCTTTAATTTTTTCAATACCATTTAAATATTTTAATTCAATAATGAATGCGATACCTACAACGATGCCGCCTAACTTTTCAACAAGCTTAATAGCTGCTTCAATAGTACCACCTGTCGCTAATAAATCATCTGTGATTAATACGCGTTGTCCAGGTTTAATAGCATCATTATGCATTGTTAAAACATTGGTACCGTATTCTAAGTCGTATTCGTAGCGAATCACTTCACGAGGTAGCTTACCTTCTTTTCTCACAGGAGCAAAACCGATGCCCATTGAATAGGCAACTGGACATCCAATAATAAAGCCTCTAGCCTCTGGTCCTACGACAATGTCTACATTACGTTCTTTAGCATATTTTACAATTTGATCAGTAGCATAGCCATAAGCTTCCCCATTGTCCATAATTGTTGTTATATCTTTAAAACTTACTCCCGGTTTAGGCCAATCTTGTACCTCTGAAACATACTGCTTTAAATCCATTTAAATGTGTCCTCCCTATAAATTAACCCTTTTGAGCTTCTATCCATTGTTTAAGCTGTGAAAAATCATCATACAACAAACGTTTTTCAACTTCTATTCGTGATAATCGTGCTTGATAAGTTTGGCTCGTTTCAATATTTTGCTTATTAGGATTATTGTTTATTTTAATTATACCATTATCATCAATAATAAAGCCTAATTCAATAAACACTTTTAATATAAATTTTAAAATATTGGGTTTAATGTTTAGAAATTGGCATAATAACATACCCTCTTTTTCTAAATTCATTTCTTGTTTATTAATAAGTGCTTTATAACATTTTTTAAATATATCTTGACTCGGTATACCTTCAAAGTAAATAGATAATTGATGTTGTAGCACTACATACATTTGTGAGTAATTGATTCCATTCAAGCTATGAATGATACTTTCTAAATCTTGAGGCAAGTCTCTAAGTACCACAATTTCGTATCCCTCGCCTATCGTTTCACCATAATAAAAGTAATTGTCATTTATTTTTTCCATTTTAGGATGGATAATAAATGCAGTTTGATGATCATTTGAATCTAAATTAAGTTGCTTACGTTTACTACGATAATCTAAAATCTGTTCATCATTCGTGGCAAGGTCTTGAATAATAAATTGTGGCGATTGATTACCATTCCATTCATTTATTTGTAAATGTCCTAACAAACTAATCGGTTGCCCTAATTCAATTTGTGAAGCAAGATGACCATTATTCCAGTAAAGATGTTGTAAGCGAAGTTGACCTGTCGTTATTTTAAGGTGTTTATTATCTTTACCTATTGCTTTTGCATCAATCACATCACTATTATCTAATTCAAATAACGGTTTCTCAAAGTCTGTTCCATATGGACTCAATTTTTGAATATCTCTTATGTTCTTAACCGTTATATCCGCTTCATCAAGTTTTACTGCTACACGCTTAGTAGGTGCTAGTGATGTATGTTCTGCTAACTGTGCCATCCAATCATTAAGGCCTTGTTCTAATTCTTCTATGTTTTCAATATCCATCGTCATGCCAGCAGCCATGTGATGGCCGCCGAATTTAGATATTAAGTCTTGATGAGCACTTAATATTTCAAACATTGACACTTGTTCAATACTACGAGCGGAACCTTTCGCATGATTTTGTTCTAAATCAATATTTAAAATTAATGTTGGCAACACATAGGTTTCGACAACTTTAGAAGCTACGATTCCTAATACGCCTTCGTGCCAGTCTTCTTTAGCTAGAAGTAAAAATCGTCGCCCATCTTTAACTTTTTCTTCAGCCATAGCTAATGCTTCTTCTGTTAACTGAGCTACAATTTCTTTTCGCTCGGCATTAAAATGTTCGACTTGTTCAGCTAAGAATTCCGCTTCCTCTTCTTCCTCAGACATCAATAACTCTGCAGCTAATGAGGCATCTTCTAATCGTCCTACCGCATTAAGTCGTGGTCCAATAATAAAACCTACCGTCTCCTCATTAATAGTGTCATTAAAACCGGCCTGATTAAGCATGGCTTTAATTTGAGGTGGACAGTAGTCGTTTGAATTGGCTAGACCTTGTTTTACAATTGTACGATTTTCATCTGTTAATGAGACTAAATCTGCAATCGTTCCAATAGCAGCTAGACTAACGAAATAGTTAGGTGGATTATCTAGTAATACTTGAGATAGTTTATATGCTACTCCAGCACCACATAAATAATGAAAAGGATAGTCGAATTCAGGATGCATTGGATGAACTATCGCATACGCTTCAGGTAATGTACGTCCGATTTCATGGTGGTCTGTCACAATTACATCTACACCTAATTCTTGTACCATTTTAATTTCTTCATGTCCTTGAATACCATTATCAACCGTAATAATGAGCGAAATGCCTTCATCATAGGCATTTTGAAAAGCTAGCTTATTAGGACCATAGCCTTCTGTGAAGCGGTTAGGAATGTACCAACCTACTTCACCTCCCAATGTTTTAAGCGTGCTCACTAAAATAGTAGTAGATGTCACACCGTCCGCATCATAATCTCCATAAACTAATATTCTTTCCTTTTTATCTATAGCTTCATTAATACGCTCGACTGCTTTATCCATATCGCTTAAGCGCCAAGGGTCGTGATTAATTGTTGTATCTGAAAATACTTCTTTAATATTTTCTTCTTGGACAATAGATTTATTCTCAAGTACTTTTTTAATAATTGGCGTTAATTTATAACGTTTAACTAAGTCTTCACTGATATATTCTGTTGGTGGTTCATAAAGCCAGTTATATTTAGATTTAATCATACAATTATCCTTCCTTTTTTCAAAAGCCATTATACCTAAAAATATAGTAAATAAAAAGCAAATCCAATTTAATAGAGTGAATTTTGACATAAAAAATCAGCCCGGAACATTTTAATAAATGTTCGAGGCTGACTTATTTACTTTAGATGACTAAACTAATATTTTTTCATCGTTTGATTTTTTCTCTTTATGAACAACTAATTTGCCATCGTCTGATTTTTTCAGTTGTCGTTTCTTCATAATGCCCCAAAGTGGCACTGCGATAAAGATTGAAGAGAACACACCAGAAACTAGTCCAATTAATAACGCTAGCGAGAAGTTAAATAGACTTGATGCACCAAAGATGAGGATTGCTATAACAACTACAATTACTGTTAATACAGTATTGATTGAACGCGTCATCGTTTGGCGAATTGATCTATTAACAATATCATCAATTTGTTCCGGTTTAGTAATTACTTTAATCTTATGCAAGTTTTCCCTTACACGGTCAAATGTAACGATGGTATCGTTGATTGAATAACCTACAATTGTAAGTACTGCTGCTATAAACGTGATATCTACTTCTAAACGGAATAGACTGAATATCGCAACAATCATAAAGACGTCATGTAATAATGCTAGGACAGAAGATAGTCCCATTCTCCATTCAAATCGTAGTGATACATAGATGATAATACCAATGGCTGCATAAAGAAGTGCTTTCATAGCATTCTTAGCTAATTCTTGACCTATCATTGGAGATACTGTATTTACAGTTGGTTTATGTCCAAATTCGTCGTTAACCTTTTTGTTAAGTTTTACAACTTCATTTTTAGATAAGTCTTTTTTGAATTGAACAGTAGCTTGTTTATTACCATTACCATTTATTTGAACTTGGTCTGGGTTAAGCCCTAAGTCCTTAACGGTACGTTCTACTTTAGTTTGTGTTAATTTCGAGTCTGAATTAATATCCACACGTGTACCAGAAGAGAAATCGATACCTAAGTTTAATTTGAAAATACTTAAGATAATAATACCGACAACTAATATAAGTACACTGGCTCCAATTAACGGTTTGGCTAGTTTAACAAAGTTCCATTTTTCGAATGATGTTTTCAAGTCATGTACATCTACGCCTTCATTAATGTCATGACGGTCTTTTTTGTTAACTCCAAATAACCAGTATTTCTTTTTAAAGTAATTAGATGATACAAGTAATGATAGTAATCCTCTAGATAAGAAGACTGCAGTTACAAATATCATTAAAATACCTAATAGCAACATTGTAGCAAAACCTTTAACTGAACTTTCACCAAAGAAGAACAGTACGCCTGCTGCAATTACAGTTGTTAAGTTAGAGTCGAATATTGTAAGGAAAGAACTCTTATTTGCTTTAGAATAAGCTTGTTTAAGCGTTCGGCCTATCCTCAATTCGTCTTTTATCCGCTCATACATAATGATATTGGCATCTACTGCCATACCTACACCTAATACCAGGGCAGCTAAACCAGGTAATGTAAGCACCCCTGAAATAAAGTTAAATGCTACAAGTGTTAAGTAGATATAAACTGTTAACGCAATAATTGCGACTAAACCAGGTAATCTATAGAATCCAACCATAAATAGATAAATGATAGCAATACCTATGGCAGAAGCAAAGATTGTTTTATCAAGTGCATCTTGACCAAACTGAGCCCCAACTGAATTAGAGTAAACTTCTTTTAAATCAACTGGTAATGAACCAGCGTTTAATAATTCAGCAATTTGTTTAGCTCGTTCTACACCTTCTTGGCCATGGAAACCACCTGAAATTTCAACACTATCTGAATTAATAGGTTGATCAACAGTTGCCGCTGAAACATATTTACGTTTATCTTCAGGTTTTTCTAATTCTTTATGGTAGCTATCACCTTTTTTAAAGTCTAACCATACTACCATCATGTTTTCTTGCTTTTTAGATATTTCTTCAGTTACTTTTTTAAATTTATCACGATCTTTCAATTTAAAAGTAACTGCTGGTTCGTTCGTGCCTTGCTTAAATTCTTGTTTAGCCGAACCTTGTTCAATATCCTTACCAGTTAATTTAACTTTATCATCCGCATCACGGATAGTTAAATTCGCTTGAGAGGATAATATATTTCGTGCCTCATCAGGGTCTTTAACTCCAGCTAATTGGACTCTGATACGATCAGGGTCTTCTACCTGAATGTGAGGTTCAGATACACCTAATACGTTAACACGATTTTCCAAGGTTTGAGCAGTCGATTGTAAAGCACTATCATCAATCTTCTTACCGCCCTCGAGTGGCTTAACTTGGTAAAGCACTTCGAAACCACCTTGTAAATCAAGTCCAAGATTTACGTTTTTAACTACATTCTTATATGTAAGTCCCATACCAACAAAGAGTACGGCGACAATTAGTATGAATGCAATTATCCTACTAAATTTTTTCACATGAACACCTCATTGTTTACTTATGTACTAAGAATAATCCTTTAATAAACCACACGCAAGTTAATAAAAGATTACATAGATATAACATGACTTATCTATATTAACATACCATGCCTTTTAGTGAAATTAGGACTTTAGTCTTTAGTTAATGATTGAGAGATGAGAATTGAGAGAAAAGTCTTATATAAGTTCAAAGATTTTAACTCTTCTTCCCTTGTCTTACCATGACAAAGATTGACACTAGAAATGAAGAAATTTCAATTTGACCACGTCTATCATCTCAGTTCATTCTTACCTACAATATAAAAGCTGAGACACTTTATATAAATGCCCCAGCTTTTCAAATAACTATTTAATTAATACTGCATCCTTAATTAAGAAGGATCAACTTGTTTAATTGCTGGTTTCTCAAATGTCATTTCTGTACCATGACCGTTAACAGTAATCACTACTGTACTTTCATCTACAGCTTTAACTGTTCCTTTTAAACCACCAATTGTTGTAATTCTTTGTCCCGCTTCAATTCGACTAATCATTTCACGATGCTCTTTAGCACGTTTTTGTTGTGGTCGAATTAAGAAGAAGTAAAACACTATAATTAAAATAATAGGTAAAATAAGTGCTGAAACGTTCATTCTGTTATCTCCTTATTAAAAGTTTTTAGGGTTATCCACATTAAGACCGTATTGCTCAAAGAATTCTTCTTTAAAATCCAATAGACGATCTTCGCGAATGGCTTGTCTAATATTTTCCATTAATTTTAGCAGAAAATGTAAATTATGAATAGTAGTAAGACGGATACCAAATGTTTCCACGGCTTTAATTAAATGTCTAATATAAGCACGTGAATAATTCTTACATGTGTAACAATCACAATTTTCATCAAGTGGGCCAAAATCATTAGCAAATTTAGCGTTTTTAATAACTAATCTTCCGCTAGAAGTCATGCATGTACCATTTCGAGCAATACGAGTTGGTAAGACGCAATCAAACATGTCCATTCCTCGAATACTACATTCAATTAGTGCATCAGGAGAACCTACGCCCATTAGATAGCGTGGTTTATCTTCTGGCATATATTGAACTGTATGTTCAACCATGTCATACATAACAGGTTTCGGTTCACCTACTGATAAACCACCTATTGCATATCCAGGAAAATCAAGATCAACCAATTCTTTAGCACTTTGTTCTCTTAAATCTTTATACTCTCCACCCTGGATAATACCAAATAGTGCTTGGTCTTCAGGACGTTTATGAGCTTTAAGACAACGTGCAGCCCATCTTGTAGTACGTTCAATTGAATCTTTAACATATTTATATTCTGAAGGCATCGGAGGACATTCATCAAATGCCATCATAATATCTGAACCTAAATCATTTTGGATTTCCATTGATTTTTCAGGGCTTAAAAACAGTTTAGAACCATTGGTATGATGTCTAAACTCTACACCCTCTTCAGAAATTTTTCTAAGATTACTTAAACTAAATACTTGGAAACCACCTGAGTCAGTAAGAATAGGGCCATTCCAATTCATAAACTTATGCAGACCCCCAGCTTGTTTGATGATATCATTTCCAGGTTGTAACCACAAATGATACGTGTTTCCTAATATGATTTGTGCTTCCATTTGACGTAACTCTTCTGGGCTCATTGTTTTAACTGTAGCTTTTGTTCCAACCGGCATAAACATTGGTGTTTCAAAAGAACCATGTGGTGTATGAACAATCCCTAAACGCGCGCCTGATTGCTTACAAGTTTTTATATGTTCATAAGTAACTGCTGGCATACTATAAACCTCTCATTCATTAAATAATTAACATTGCATCTCCAAAACTAAAGAATCTATATTTAAGTTCTACTGCTTTATTATAAGCATTTAAAATATTTTCTCTACTACTAAACGCTGATACTAACATAACTAGTGTAGATTTAGGTAAGTGGAAATTAGTTATCAAACCATCGATAGCCTTATACTCAAACCCAGGATAAATAAATATATCTGTCCAACCACTTACTGCTACAAATTTATCATAATCACGACGGATGGTTTCTAGAGTTCTAGTAGAAGTGGTACCTACTGAAATAATTCTATGACCTTGCTCTTTAGTTTGGTTTAATAAATCAGCAGTTTGCTGTGTCATTTGATAGTATTCACTGTGCATCTGATGATCATCAATATTATCAACACTCACCGGTCTGAATGTACCTAATCCTACATGTAAAGTAATAAACGCAATGTTTACACCTTTAGCTTTAATTTTTTCTAATAAATCATCTGTAAAGTGTAATCCCGCTGTAGGTGCTGCTGCGGATCCATTCTCCTTAGCATAAACTGTTTGATAACGATCTGGATCGTCTAAACGCTCTTTGATGTATGGAGGTAACGGCATTTCTCCAAGTTCATCTAAACGCTCTTCAAGAATACCTTCATAATGTAAACGCATAATGCGTCCACCCTGTTCTAATTCATCAATACATTCAGCGATAATTTTACCTTCACCAAATGATAATCTATTTCCAATTTTAATGCGTTTTGCTGGTTTTAGTAATACTTCCCAGTCATTACCTTCAATACGGGCAAGCATTAACATTTCAACCTTTGCTCCAGTTTCCTCTTTTAGACCAAACAAACGCGCTGGCATTACACGTGTATCGTTCAGTACAAGCGTGTCACCAGGGTTAAAATAATCAATGATGTCAGTAAAGTGTTTATGATCAATTTCACCTGATTGACGTCCTAATACTAATAAACGGCTATGATCTCTATCTTTCAAAGGAGTCTGAGCAATTAATGATTCAGGAAGATCATAATCAAATTCCTCAACGTTCATTTCTATTCCCTCATTCTTTTGTTTTTTTAAAATGTTCATATGCATACGCAGTTGCTTTTCTTCCTCTAGGTGTGCGTTCGATAAACCCTTTTTGAATTAAAAAAGGCTCGTATACATCTTCAATAGTTATACGTTCTTCGCCAATAGATACTGCAATCGTATCAAGGCCAACTGGTCCTCCGTTATATTGATTTATAATACAATTCATCATTTTATGGTCAATATAATCTAAACCTTCATCGTCAACTTGTAGTAGTTTTAAGGCTTGCTTAGTAGTCTCGATATAAATTTGTTCATCTTCATTGACTTGTTGAAAATCACGCACACGTTTTAATAATCGATTAGCTACCCTCGGTGTTCCACGTGAACGTTTAGCTAATTCAGAAGCACTTTCATCATCAACTTGAGTACCTAAAACTTCTGCAGTTCTTATAATAATTTCTTTTAAATCTGATTCATTATAATATTCTAATCTTAAATGTACTCCAAAGCGATCTCTTAATGGGCCAGTTAAGCTACCTGCACGTGTAGTCGCGCCAACAAGTGTGAATGGTGGTAAATCAATTCGAATACTACGAGCCTCATCACCTTTACCAATGATAATATCTATGAAGAAGTCCTCCATAGCTGAATATAAAACTTCTTCAACCGTACTACTCAAACGATGAATTTCATCAATAAAGAGAACATCACCAGGCTGTAGACCAGATAATATTGCAGCTAAATCCCCAGGTCTATCTAGTGATGGACCAGATACAGTTCTAAGATTTACATCCATCTCATTAGCAATAATATTAGATAATGTTGTTTTACCTAACCCTGGAGGGCCAAAGAGAAGCACATGATCAAGTGGCTCTTCACGTAATTTAGCCGCTTTTATAAACACTTCTAAATTATTTTTAATAGAAGTTTGTCCAATATATTGTTTTAATTTCGTAGGTCTGAGCGAGAACTCGAAAGATGATTCTTCATTATGTAATGATTGATCGACCATTCTATCCTCCATTATTATCCCCCCAGTAAATTAATCTATAATTAAGGGTTAAGGAGAAGCGGACAAAATGTCCTAATCCCCTTAACCTTTTTATGAAACTAATGTTTTTAAACCTAGTTTAACCGCTTCGTCAACAGATTCAAAGGCTTCTTTGTTAAGTACTTTTTCAACTTTAGCCAATTCTCTTTTAGAATATCCTAGAGCAGCAAGCGCTAATAATGCTTCTTTAATTAAACGTTCATTATTTGAAGGTTGGTCATCAACAGCAAACAAGGTTTCACTAGTTTCCTCAGTAATTTGGACTTTACCTTTTAAATCAAGCACGATTTGGCGTGCCGTTTTCTTTCCAATACCTGGGAACTTCGTTAAATATGCATCATTTTCATTTTCAATTGCACGTTTAACTTCATTAGGCGTACTTGTAGCTAAAATCGCTAACGCAGATTTAGGCCCTATTCCTGTCACTTTGATTAAACTTAAAAACATTTCTTTTTCTTCTTCATTAATAAAACCATAAAGCAATTGTGCATCTTCTCTAACTATTAATGAAGTATAAATAGTAATTTCTCGATCTAAATATTTTTGAAAACGATAAGAGTTAGGTGTTTGTATTTCATAACCAACTCCACTAGACGTTTCAAGCGTAACGTGCGTTGGAAACAATTGGGTCAATTGCCCTTTTATATAAGCGTACATGATTTACCTTCCTTACATACTCATACTTATTAATTCAACTTTTGAGACATGTTCAATATTTCTTAAAGCTATAATAATTTCGTCAATTGATAGTGTTGTGTTTTTAGCACTTAATGACAATGTTATCGTCGCTTTATCTTCCATTGGAACACTTTGGTGAATTGTTAATACAGATAATTCTAATTGAGAAATGGTATTTAATACTTGCGCGAGCATACCAACAATATCATTGACATACAAAATAAGTGTAAATTCACGATGTTCAAATATCTTTTCATCCACAGGAAAGATAGTCTCGCGATATTTATAGAATGCGCTTCTAGATAAATTAAATCTTTTCACGGCTTCATAAATGGACAGCTCAGAATCATTCTTTAAAGCATCTTTAATTTTTAAAGTCTTTACAACTGATTCAGGTAAAACATCTTCTCTTATTAAATAGAACTTTTTATATTCTTTGTTGTCCACTTAAAGCACTCCTATTCTATAAATTCAAATTCTCCACCTAATATTCTTACGATATCGCCATTACTACATCCTCGCGCTCTTAAAGCATCATCGATACCCATAGAACGCATTTGACGTGCAAATCGTCTAACGGCTGGATCACTATTGAAGTCAGTCATTTTGAACATTCTTTCAATCGCGTTACCACTTACTACATAAGCACCATCATCATCACGGGTAATTGTGAATTTATCTTGAGAAGGTGTATGTTTATAAAGTACACGGTTAACTCCAACTTCTTCATCTTTTTCTACACTAAAGTCGATATCTTTAACTTCGTCTGATTTATCCATAATAGTATATAACAATTGATCGATGTTATCACGGGTAATTGTAGAAACAGGCACAACGATTGCATCTGACGCTAATTCTTTCTTAAAGCGTTCTAAGTTTTCTTGTGCTTCAGGAATATCCATTTTGTTTGCGACAATAATTTGAGGTCTTTCCTCTAATCTTTGTTTATAATTTAAAAGTTCTTTATTAATGACTTGATAATCCTCAATAGGGTCTCTACCTTCAGAACCACTCATATCAATCATATGCACGATAACTTTTGTTCGTTCCACGTGTCTTAAGAATTGATGACCTAAACCGACACCATCAGATGCGCCTTCTATTAAACCAGGTAAATCGGCCATAACAAAACTTCTGTTATCAGGTGTAGATACTACACCTAGATTAGGTTTTATAGTAGTGAAGTGATAAGCTCCAATTTTCGGCTTAGCTTTAGAAACGATGGACAATAGTGTTGATTTACCTACACTTGGGAAACCTACTAAGCCAACATCTGCTAATAACTTAAGCTCTAGCGTTACATCCAATTCTTCACCAGGTTCTCCATTCTCACTGAAATCTGGCGCTGGATTTCGTGGTGTAGCAAAACGAGAGTTGCCTCTTCCGCCACGACCGCCTTGAGCAACGATAGCACGTTGACCGTCTTCTACTAAATCAGCTAATACTTCTTCAGTATCTACGCTTTTAATAATCGTGCCAGGTGGTACTTTTAGCACTAAATCTTCTGCATTTTTACCATGCATGTTACTACTTTGGCCATTTTCACCTTTTTTGGCTTTAAAATGTCTTTGATATCTAAAATCAAGCAACGTTCTTAAACCTTCATCCACTTCAAAAACAACTGATGCGCCTTTACCACCGTCGCCACCAGCTGGGCCTCCAAATGGTACATATTTTTCTCTACGATAAGCAGTGATGCCATTACCTCCATCACCAGCTTTTAGAGATATTTTAACTTGATCGACAAACATATATCTCACCTCTTTTACCTTCGATTCATTAATGACAATATTATATCATTAAATATTTAACAGTTTAAAATTTATCATTTTAGATAAATCACTTATAAACAAAAGAAAACACCAGAAGCATTCACTTCTGGTGTTAACTAGACAAAATTATTCAGCTGCTGCATATACAGAAACTTGTTTTTTGTCGCGTCCTTTACGTTCGAAACGAACAACGCCATCGATTTTAGCGAATAATGTATCATCGCCACCACGACCTACATTTTCACCAGGATAGATTTTAGTTCCGCGTTGACGGTATAAGATAGAACCGCCAGTAACGTATTGACCGTCTGCACGTTTAGCGCCTAAACGTTTAGATTCTGAGTCACGACCGTTTTTAGTAGAACTTACCCCTTTTTTTGATGCAAAGAATTGTAAGTTTAATTTCAACATCGGGATACACCTCACTTGTAATTTAATCTGATATTTTCATTATATTCTTCTTCAATGGTTTGTAAAGAAACAAGCATTGCTTGAAGAATTAATTGTGCTTGTTCATTATTTGTATCTACACTTCTTATATGAAAATGACCACCGTCATCATCATAGTCAATGTCTGGTTTTTCAGAAGTTAAACCTAATATAGCATTTACACTGCCAAATAGAACTGCTGAAGCGCCAGCACAAACAATATCATGACCATATTCACCATGGTCTGCATGGCCATCCATAATAACATCTGTTACTTTGCCACTATCATTTATTGTAATATCAACAGTAATCATAGAGATTAAGCGTTAATTTTATCAATAGTTAATTTAGTGTATGGTTGACGATGACCTTTTTTACGTTTAGAGTCTTTACGACGTTTGTAAGTGAATACAGTAATTTTTTTACCGCGTCCTTGTTTTTTAACTGTAGCAGTAACAGTAGCACCTTCAACAGTTGGAGCACCAACTTTAACTGAATCGCCACCTACAAAGATAACTTTATCAAATGTAAATGAATCACCTTCATTAACATCTAATTTTTCAACGAAGATATCTTGACCTTCTTCTACTTTGATTTGTTTACCGCCTGTTTCAATAATAGCAAACATACTTTGCACCTCCTATATTTATAAGTCACGCCATATACAGGTGACATACTAAATTTAGATTATTTCCAATTTAGTTATTCGCGTACTTAAACCTGTATTTGAGCGGTTGTATGTAGCTATAAAACTACTCAACTATTGCATAGTACCATTACTACACTTTAGTGTCAATCTTGTTTTGCATTTTTTTAATATATTTAAGGAAAATTGGAAATATAATAATTAACAAAATAAAGTTTAATATTAATGTTGGCAATAATCGTAATAATAAGAAGTTGATTATATTAAAGTTAATAAATCCAATAATCGCATAAATACATGCTATATAAATCTCGAAAACAACTACACTACATAAGTTCAACATAAACATCATTGTGTAATCTCGATAAAATACTTTAAGGAAGTTATCAAAGAGAAGAACTAATAGAATGTAACCGAACATGTATAAACCATATACGCTGCCCAAATATAAATCAGTTACAATTCCTAGTACTCCTCCTAATATTAAACCAACACCAAAGCCACGGTATACGGTTAATAATAATATAAATAAAAGTGTTAAATGTGGTACAAAGATAATCTCAAACTTACCTATATGCATTGGGATAACTAATCCAATTATTGTATCGATATAGAATAGGATTATACTTATAACTAAGTATGATAATGCTCTCATTAGTTGTCCCTACTTCCATCAGCAGAACTGTTCGCATCACTTTTAGCTACATAAACATGGTTAATATCAGATAAGTTAGCACCTGTTTTCACTCTTACTTCCTTAGCTAATCCATATTCATCATTTTCAACTTTTGTAACTTCACCTATGTATAAGTCATTTGGTAACTGATCAGCTAAACCACTTGTCACGACTTTATCGCCTTTAGAAAGTTTATCTTTATTGTTGATATTACTAATAATAAGTTCTTGATTTTTATTATCATAACGATCGATAAGTCCAAAAATATTATTAGAGTCGTGTTCAATATTAACTGATAATTTACCTGTCCGAGTATTGGTTGAAAGTAAATCCACTTGCGAAGAAAATTGGTTTACTTTAGTGACTCGTCCAATTAAACCGTCAGCAGTCATAACTGCCATATTATCACGAATACCATTTTTCTTACCTTTGTCGATTATAACTGTATTCATCCATTGATCTGGATTTCGTGCAATGATTGCACCAGAAATTGCATCATATTTCGATGCATCTGTCATATCTAATTCTTTTTTCAAACTTTTATTTTCGGCTTCTAATTTCTCATTTTTAGCCTCAAGTTGTTTAATCTTTTTATTATCAGTGGCTTTGTTTGAACTAAAAAGATTATTTATTGCTCCACTCACAAAATTAACGGGATAACTGACCACTCTTTGACCGAAAGAAACAGAATCCCCCACATATTGTTCAGGAGGTGATTGAGTTTGTGAACGTAAAGACAAACCAATCAGTGCAATGAAGACAATTATCGCACACAAAACAACAATCAACTTGTTATTTTTAAAAAACTTTTGCACTCAGAACACCTCTACCAATAGTTATTTAAATTGTCCTTTTCTATTTTATATTACTCTTCCGGTTAAATAAAGCACTAAGTTTGAAGCATGAACAAAAGCTTTAAGTACTAGTTACATAAACGAAGCGGTATACGAATAAAGTCAATCGTTCGCTTTGGCATAACATACCTATTTTTAATATTTTGGTCTCTATCACAAAAAAAGAGATTAGGTTCTAAGTTCATTATCACTTTAAATTACAAGTGTAAATAAACTTTATTACCTAATCTCTTTAACAATTCTATTCTTCATTTTTATTGTTATTATCTTGTTTGTTCTTTTTTTCATCTTCGCTATATAGCGTTTCTTTTTTACGCCATTTGGCAAATAAGTTTGTAGCTTTAGCTTGCTCATTGGCTTGTTTTTCTTTAGATTGTTCAGACATTATTCACACCAACCTTTGAATTATTATCATATCTAAAACTCTAACGTAAAAACTAGTTCTTTTCAAATACTACAATTTAAATAATAGTATTCTAATATGAGCCTTGTGGTTTAAGTTCAATACTTTGGCCTAGCGCATTTAAATCTTGCTCCATTTCAATTTCGGTACTATATACTCTCATGGAATCACTTCCAAATTTATAGATGATAAATTCGTCATCCCGCTGACCGGCTATGTAGTTTTCATTGTAGCCCATTCTACCCAATCCAGAAACTGCCATAAATTCATTTTTATCAAGGAGCTTAAATACATTTTTCACCTGACTATGAGGAATATTTTGGATAATATCATTTTCCTCTAACATATAATGTTTACCATTCGTTGGAACTTGTTCATTATTCATCATATTTTGAGGCGCACCTACTTGCGTACTATTAGGCGTATGATTCACTGGGTTCCATTCTTGTTCTCTCAAAAAGGGAGCATATTTTAATGCAAAATATACAACACATATAATAGCCATTACTGCAATGATATTTTTAAAGATACTGAGAATAAATCGCATTAGCTCTCCTCCTATTTCAATCTTGGCTATTATAAAGTAAATGTTATTATTTTTCATCAGTCCAAAGTACGATGTAACTAGATAACTAAAGTATGATACCCAATTTTGAAAAAATGATTTACAATATTACTATACTATATTTATTAGAGTTCACGAGGAGTGTATAAAATGAGTATATTAAGTATCATTTTAATAGCATTACTTGTGATTTTACTATTCAGAGTGGGCCTTGCTATTTTAAGATTTATAATTTCAGCAGCTATAGTGTTGTTAGGATTATATTTAGCTTATCAAGGTATACTATGGATTTTTGAAAATTATCAAGTAATTACCGCTTATTTACCATAAAATTTAAAATGCTAGTTAGGCTATTACATATTAATTCGTAAAATAGCCTAACTAGCAATTTTTATTTTCTAAATGTATGAGATAAATAGTTATAAAGTTTGTAAACTCCTGCTAATAATAATCCCCAAATTATTCCAACTACTATAGACGCAACAATTAACGATAGTATATTGACTTGTTGATGGCTTACTAATACACCTAATAATGAAAATATCGTGATTCCTACTACCGATAGACCTATAGTAATGAGCGTTTCTTTAATTCTAATAGTGTGTTGTTTTATATTTAATCTCAACACATAGATAATAGGTATCAAAATACCCACAATTAAAAAAATTGTCATAAAGCACCTCGAACATTAATTTAAGTTTTATTATACAAGAAGTTAACTTTATAAACTATGGTAAATATTATAGACATGCTTATTCAAAATACCCTTCTTCGACTAAACTTGTAAATTTTTGATCCCCAATAATAATGTGATCTAACAAATCAATCCCTAGAATATGACCACATTCTTTTAGCCTCTAATTGTCGTAGCGATATCCTCATTCGAAGGGGTAACGTCCCCTGAAGGATGATTATGAACGACGATTATAGAATTGCTAGAAGCCCTAATGGCTGCATTAAACACCTCACGAGGATGAATTACAGATGAATTCAACGTCCCTTTATATATAGTTTCTTCTTTAATCACTACATTTTTAGAGTTTAAAAATAATGCTACAAAGTGTTCTTGAGTTAAATCTTTCATTTTTGACATCATCATGTCTGCAACATCTTGTGGAGATTTAATTTTAACTTTTTCTAAAGTACATCTAGCATTCATTCTTTCACCTAATTCGAATGCTGCTTTCAATGTTACAGCTTTATATACGCCAATACCCTTAATCTTAATTAAATCATCTATTGATAAATGTTTTAATTCTTTTAAACTACCATATTGATTCATAATATCGTTAGCTATATCGATACTAGAATATCCTTGTCTTCCTGTATTTATTAAGATAGCTAATAATTCACTATTAGATAAACTCTTTTCCCCTTGTTGTATCAAACGCTCTCTTGGCAACTCACTTGTAGCCATATCTTTAATGTTCAAAGAAATCTTCCTTCCTATAAATAAATGATAATATCGTGGTAAAAATAGCTGGTAATAACGTAGCTTACTAATATAAATGGAATAAGTGGAATATAATGTTGATGTTTAATTAATAACATTATGCTTGAAAAGATTAATGCAATTGTAAATGTAATAGTTAAAAAGATTGTAAAAAAGTTATATGGATAAAAGAGCGATAAAACAGTTAGAAGAAGAATATCTCCGTAGCCAATTTGATGGGGTTTAAATAAAAAGCATAGGTGGATTAAAGGGGCGAATAATAAAAATGTTTGAAAATGAAGCGGTGCTATAAAAATACATATTATTAAAAGTATAATGACTAAATTTAAATTAAGTGTCAAAGTTTGTATATCATATAAAGCCATTGTGAGTAAAAATAAAAAAGTAGTTAAAAATAATGGTGCGTACACATCGAAGTGATTAAATGAGATGAGTGGAATGATTACAAAAGCAAGAATTTCTCCGAGAATATAATTGAGGTTTAACTTCTTATGACAACATAAGGTTCGCCCTTTCAAATAGATAAAGTTTATGATTGGGAAGAGCTCTAACCAGCTCAATCGTCGACTACAATAATCACATTTAGAATGCATTATGAAGTACTTAAGATTCAATTGATCAACCGTAGTTAAATGATATAAGTAACTAAAGATTACACTACATGCATAAGCTAATAAAAACATATAACAACTCCTTAGAGTTATTATACCTAATTCGATTTAAAAGTAAATTATATTTTGATGCGTTATATAATTTAGTTATCTATTTTCAAAATTATCTTAGTATTTTAATTTAGATTTTAAAGATTTGTTTGTTTTATGTATATTTAAAAATAAAGAGGCTAAGCCATTTTTATATCAATGGCTTAGCCTCTCCATAATTTAGTTTAAAATTGTGTTTTGGCTTTTACTTCACTAATGAAATATAAACTTCCAGTGATTAATAATCCATCACCTTCATAACGGTTTATAAAATCAAGATAGTCATCTATAAATTCAATGTTTTCCACGTTTACGTCCTCAGCTAATTCTTCTTTAGTTAAGGCTTTAGGAAAATCAAATTCAGTGAAATAAATTTTATTTGCGATTTCAGATAGTCTATTCAACATACCAGAAATCGGTTTACCTTTAATGGCAGAAAACAAGATATCCATTTTACTATTGTCATAATAATTTTTAATAGTATCAGTCAAAGCTTCTACACTCTCATTATTATGAGCCCCATCGATAATCATCAAAGGGTTCTCTTTAACTTGTTCGATTCTCCCTGTCCAGGTAACGCTTTCGATTGCATCAATCATTTTATTAAAATCTAAATCAATCACATCTACTTCATTTAGTTCAATAAGCGCTGTAATTGCTAATGAAGCATTCTCTTTTTGATGCTCACCAAGCATGTTTAAAATGATTGTTTCTAATTCATAATCTTTGTAACGATACGTAAACTCATCATCTTGAGACACTACTACGATTTCACGATCAAGTTCGATTGGCTTAGCGTCATTACTTTCTGCTAAATCACGAATATATTTTAATGCTTCTTCATTTTTTACTGCATAAATAACTGGTGTGTTTGGCTTAATAATCGCGCCTTTATCTTTAGCAATGTCTAAATACGTATTTCCTAAAATGTCAGTGTGATCTAAACCAATACTCGTCAAGATAGAGATAATTGGCTTAAAGACGTTTGTAGAGTCGTTTTTAATGCCTAGTCCCGCTTCAACTATAACGAAATCAACTGGATGGATTTCTCCGAAGTATAAAAACATCATTGTTGTTATAATTTCAAACTCAGTGGCAATGCCTAATTCAGTTTCTTGTTCTAGTGCTTCACTAACCGGCTTAACTCTCTCTACTAATTCTACTATTTCATCATTCGTAATAGGATAACCATTTAAACTAATTCTTTCATTAAAAGTTTCGATAAACGGTGAAGTAAAAGTACCTACTTCATATCCATTGTCAACTAAAGCGGCTCTTAAATAGGCTACCGTAGAGCCTTTACCATTTGTACCACCAACATGAATACCTCTAATATTTAATTGAGGGTTATTCAAACGATCTAGCATCCATTCCATTCTTTTTACACCAGGCTTGATACCAAATTTAGTTCGTTCATGTATCCAATACAAGCTATCTAGGTAATTCATCGGCGATTCTCCTATGCTTTTAATTGTTCGATTCTGTTTTTAACACCATCATATTTTTCTTGATAACGTTGTTGCTTATCTTTTTCTTCATCAATGACCTTTTTAGGTGCTTTATTTACAAAGTTATCATTAGATAGTTTTTTATCTACACGGTCTAGTTCATTTTGTAGTTTAGCTAATTCTTTTTCTAAACGTGCAATCTCTTTGTCCATATCAATTAATCCTTCTAATGGTAGGACTACTTTGCCGGCTACCACTACAGCTGTCATAGCTTTTTCAGGAATATCAATATTGGTATCAATTGTTAATTCACTTGGATTACAGAATTTATGAATGTAATCGGCATTTTCATTTAAAGTTGTTTTAATATCTTCGTCTTTAGCTTGAATGAAAATTGGTATCTCTTTTGAAAGTGGCGTATTTACTTCCACACGTGATTGTCGCACTGATTTAATAATTTCCACAAGTTGTTGCATTGTTTGTTTACTTTCTTCAAATACAAGTTCCTCTTTCACTGTTGGCCAAGACGCTTTAACAATTGTCTCGCCTTTATGTGGAAGACTTTGCCAAATTTTTTCTGTGACAAATGGCATAAATGGATGTAACATGCGCATGATTTGGTCGAGTGTATAACTTAATACTGAACGCGTAACTTGTTTTTGTGCTTCATCTTCACCGTTCATTGGTATTTTACTCATTTCAATATACCAATCACAGAATTCATCCCAAATGAAGTTATATAGTGCTCGTCCAACTTCACCAAACTCATATTTATCACTTAAGTTTGTTACGGTTTCAATTGTTTCATTTAAGCGTGTTAATATCCATTTATCTGCTAATGATAAATCACCAGTTAAATCAATATCTTCATACTTAAAGTCGTCTCCAATGTTCATTAAGCTGAAACGTGCACCGTTCCAGATTTTATTGATGAAGTTCCATACTGATTCTACTTTTTCAGTAGAATAACGTAAATCATGACCTGGAGATGAACCTGTAGCTAAGAAATATCTTAAGCTGTCTGCACCGTACTGTTCAATTACATCCATTGGGTCAACACCATTACCTAATGATTTACTCATTTTACGTCCATCTTCAGCACGTACTAAACCATGAAGTAGTACATCATTGAATGGACGACGATCAGTAAATTCTAATCCTTGGAAGATCATTCTCGCTACCCAGAAGAAGACGATGTCATAGCCAGTCACTAAGGCATTTGTAGGATAATAACGTTTGAAATCTTCAGCTGCCTCATTAGGCCAACCTAAAGTTGAAAATGGCCATAAAGCACTTGAGAACCAAGTATCTAAAACGTCTTCATCTTGTTCCCAATTTTCAATATCTTGAGGAGCTTCCTCACCAACGTATATTTCACCAGTTTCTTTATGATACCAAGCTGGAATTTGATGACCCCACCATAATTGACGTGAAATTGTCCAGTCTCTGATTTCTTCCATCCAACGGTTAAATGTATTTTCAAAACGTGGTGGATAAAAATCAATGCGATCATCCGTATTTTGGTTATCTAATGCACGTTGTGCTAAAGGTTTCATTTTCACAAACCATTGTGTAGATAAGTACGGTTCAACTACTGCACCTGTGCGTTCTGAATGACCAACTGAATGAACATGTTCTTCAATTTTGATGACCATATCTTGTTCTTTTAAATCTTCAACTAGTTGTTTACGGCACTCGAAGCGGTCTAAACCGGCATATTTATCGGCTTTATCATTCATTTTACCGTTCTCATCCATCACGATGATATTTTCTAAGTCGTGACGTTGACCAATTTCAAAGTCGTTAGGGTCATGTGCTGGTGTTACTTTCATAGCACCACTACCAAATTCAATATCTACATATTCATCAGCTAAAATTGGTAACTCACGACCAACGATAGGTAATATAACTTTTTTACCTATAACATCTTTATAACGATCATCGTTAGGGTTAACTACAATGGCTGTATCGCCTAACATTGTTTCAGGTCGTGTAGTAGCAATTTCAATATAACCGTCACCATCTGCGTAAGGATATTTAAAATGATAAAAATGTCCTTGTACATCTTCATGGATAACTTCTATATCTGAAAGTGCTGTACGCGCTTCAGGGTCCCAGTTAATGATACGTTCGCCACGGTAAATGATACCTTTGTTGTATAAATCAACGAAGACTTTTTTGACTGCTTGACTTAAACCATCATCTAGCGTAAAACGTTCTCTACTATAATCAAGTCCAAGACCTAGTTTAGCCCATTGTTTTCGTATAAATGAAGCATACTCTTCTTTCCAAGACCAAGCATGTTCTAAAAATTTCTCACGTCCCATATCATGACGAGAGATGTCTTGTTCTTTTAACTTAGCTTCAACCTTGGCTTGAGTAGCAATACCTGCATGGTCCATACCTGGTAGATATAAAGTATCGTAACCTTGCATACGTTTCATTCTTGTAATTATATCTTGCAACGTTGTATCCCAAGCATGCCCTAAATGTAATTTACCAGTGACATTTGGAGGGGGAATTACAATCGTATATGTTTCTTTACCTTGCTCTTCTGAGGGTTTGAAATACTCATTTCTTACCCATTCTTCATAACGCCCCGCTTCTACTTCGCGCGGATTGTATTTAGGCTCCATGTTCATAGAAAAAACCTCCTAATAATTAAAAAACACCCATCCTAAAAATATAGGACGGATGTTCCGTGGTACCACCTAAATTCAAGATTCTAGGACGTTAACGTTTAATACTTTAGATAAACCTGAGACATTAATGATTTATACTCTGGAAAACCGATATACGGTGTCCCAAAAGCAGGATACTCGGCAGATATTGTCACGATTCGATAAAATTTAAAAAAATTTTACTCATCGTTCGGTTCTGTCTAAATCCTAAACACTTTTGTCTCAAGCTCTTCTTAAAGTAAGATTTCGTCCTAACCTCTTGCACTTAATTATGATTAACGCTCAAACACGCTTTTACCTACATACTATTTCAATAAAAGTCAAGTGGGCTACCTTCAGTATGAACACTATACATATTTACACCGACCATATGCTCTCTGTGCTACCGTTCAAACTTACTCTTCCCATTAATATATTTAATTACCTAATTATAGTATAATGGAAATCGCTATAAGTCAATCTCTTGGAGGTATATTTATGAATGAATGTGCGTTCGGCACAAAAGATCCGATCTATTTGGATTACCATGATCACGTGTGGGGACAACCCCTATACGATAGTAAAGCTTTATTTAAATTAATCGCACTTGAGTCTCAACACGCTGGTCTATCATGGCTCACTATACTTAAAAAGAAAGCCTCTTATGAAGAAGCTTTTCATGAATTTGAACCTGAAAAAGTAGCTCAAATGACTGAAACAGATATCGATCGATTAATGGAGTTTCCTAATATTGTTCATAATCGTAAAAAATTAGAAGCTATCGTTTCTCAGGCACAAGGCTACTTGAAAATTGAACAAGAGTACGGTAGTTTTAGTGAATTTTTATGGTCCTATGTTGATGGGAAACCGATAGATATGCAATACCAACATGCATCAGAAAGAATCACAGTTGATGAACGTGCCACACGTTTGTCTAAGGATTTAAAGTCGTACGGATTTAAATTTTTAGGGCCTGTAACCACATTTTCATTTTTAGAAGCTGCTGGTTTATATGATGCACATTTAAAAGATTGCCCTTCTAAACCGACTCACTAATCTATAAAATTTCTATTTTTTCCCGTATTTTTCTACACCCATTTTCAAGAAGAAACTAATTATTGGTGCCACAATGAATAAAATAAAGAAGATTCTAAAGATATGGAAACTTGAAATCATAGCTACATCGGCACCTGTGGCTATGGCAACTAACACGATTTGACTCATTCCACCTGGTGCGCCTCCTAAGAACAATTCATTGATAGAGCTATGCGTGAATAAATGGATTATATACACCATTACAAACGCACCAATGATTAAAAATACATTTTGATAAATAATCGCTACGGCTATTCTTCCTTTTAAATCACCCAATAAATTAGCAATTTGTAATCCAATTCTGATCATGTAGATGACTTGTGCGGACGCTAATACATAGTTATCAAGCGTAAAATTAATATGAGTAACTAAGTTCCATATAACTAACACGATAATAGGTGCAAGCAATTGTTTAGTTGGAAAATTTATTTTACTCATCACTATATAAACAAGCGCAATCATTATTCCGAGAAATAAAATTTGAGGAAGATTAAGCGCATTGGTTAAAGGCGTCACTTTAGCAACACTTTCAGTATTATTAGCGCTATTACTAAATAAAAATGAAATAAATGGAACTAAAATAACAACGAAAATAACACGTGAAGTTTGCGTTAAACTAACTACTAATATATTGGCTTTCTTGCTTTCTTCAGCCATAATTAACATTTGACTAAGTGCCCCTGGAATAACACTTAATATCGCTGTTTCAGTATTTACACGTGCAATTTTTTTGAAAAAGTAAGCAATTAAAAGTGATAGCATAATGAGTAAAACAGTTACAAGAATGATAATGAACCAATCATCTTTAATATCATTCATTACTTCTGTAGTAAACGTAGTCCCTATTTGAACCCCGAGTAAAATAAGTCCAATTTGACTAAGCCAAAATGGCCACACTACTTCTAATTTAAAAACCTTCACCACTAACAATGCAGCAATAATAGGCCCAAACATAAATGGTAAAAGTATGTGGGCAAAATAAAAGACTATACTCATGATAATCGCAGTTACTAACAAAATAAGTTGATTGAGTCGCATTTTATTCATTAACGACCACTTCTTTCCATAATATAATTACGTTATAAAATTATTTTAAAACCATTTCTTCACTCTACTGTAGCAAACTTTATTAGTATTATCATCCTAGTAGCTTTGTACTACTCAACCTAAATTAATGGAAAATAAAAACTAAGAGACAAGATAGCATTATTTTATGATTTTAAAAACTTTGACATTTCTTTTCGACGTGGTTGGCTAAAAATAAAGATAGTAAAATTTACCTATAATCATCCTTGCCTATAAAATACATAAAAAGAGGCTAAGCCATTAGTATTGAAATAGCTTAACCTCATAATTTTGGCAATCGTGATCTGAGATGAAGATGCGTTCGAGTCTCATTTTCTTCATCTTTAGTCAACTTTGTAAGAGCGGGACGACGTAATCTTTGAAATTACATTAAATCTCTGGCGCTATACCCTAGATTTCTGTTGTCGCTCTCTTTTAACTTATTTTATACTATGCGACTTAACGCATTATAAAAGGCTTGAATTGTTTTTTCGATATCTTCTTTAGTATGAGCAGTAGACAAGAAAGTACCTTCAAATTGAGATGGTGGTAAGAAAATGCCTTCTTTAGCCATTTCACGATACATATTACTAAAGAGCTCTAAATCACTTTTGTTAGCTTCATCAAAATTAGTTACTGGACCTTCATTTAAGAAATATCCAATCATTGAACCAGCTCTATTTACTGTAATTGGTACATTATGTTTACTAAACACTTCTTTAAGTCCTTTTTCTAGAAGGTCTCCTAATTCTTGGAAGTAATCATATGATTCAGGTGTCAATTGGCTTAATGTTTCATAACCACTTGTCATTGCCAATGGATTGCCTGATAAAGTACCAGCTTGATAAATATTACCTACTGGTGCTATTTTATCCATGATTTCTTTTTTACCACCAAAGGCGCCTACTGGTAAACCGCCACCAATAACTTTTCCTAAACAAGTAATATCAGGTGTTACACCAAAATAACCTTGAGCACAATTATATCCTACACGGAAACCTGTCATAACCTCATCAAAGATAAGTAAAGAACCGTAATCTGAAGTAATGTCACGTAATCCTTGTAAGAAGCCATCTTTAGGCGGAACAACGCCCATATTACCTGCTACAGGTTCAACTATGATAGCTGCAATGTCGTCTCCATAATGTTCAAATGCAAGTTTAATTGCATCCAAGTCATTATATGGTACAGTTATTGTATTTTTAGCAGTACCTTCAGGCACGCCAGGTGAGTCCGGTAAACCTAAAGTTGCTACACCAGATCCTGCTTTAATAAGTAAGGAATCACTGTGTCCATGATAACAACCTTCAAATTTAACTATTTTATTTCGTCCAGTATAACCACGTGCTAATCTAAGTGCAGCAAGTGTAGCTTCAGTACCAGAAGAAACCATACGAACTTTCTCTATTGAAGGCACACGCTCAATAACTAATTCAGCTAGTTTATTTTCTTCTAGTGTTGAGGCACCAAAACTTGTACCTTTATCAACCGCTTCATGTAATTTGTCTATTACTTGTTTATTTTTGTGACCTAAAATTAAAGGCCCCCAACTTAATACATAGTCAATATATTCATTACCATCGATATCATAAATTCTTGAACCTTCTGCATGGTCCATAAAAATCGCAGGTGTATCTACCGATTTAAATGCTCTAACTGGACTATTCACTCCGCCAGGCATAAGGTTTTCAGCAATACTCATTGCTTCTTGTGATTTCTTATAACTCATGTTAACGTCCTCCTATATATTGAATGTTTATTTATCTAGATAACGACAAATATCTTTAGCAAAATAAGTAATAATCATATCTGCACCTGCACGTTTCATTGAAACCATTTGTTCCATTACTACACGTTCTTCATCTATCCAACCATTTTGTGACGCAGCTTTAGTCATTGCGTATTCCCCACTTACATTGTAAGCAATTACTGGAATGTTGGTATTATTTTTAACATCACGTACAATATCTAAGTAACTTAATGCAGGTTTTACAATCATCATATCTGCGCCTTCGTTTAAGTCACTTTCTAATTCTCTTAATGCTTCTAAGCGATTAGCTGGATCCATTTGATATGTTTTTCTGTCACCAAATGATGGCGCTGAATCAGCTGCATCTCTAAATGGTCCAAAGAAACTTGAGGCATATTTAATACCATAGCTCATGATAGGAACATTATAATAACCTGCTTCATCTAAACCTTGACGGATTTCAGTAACAAAGCCATCCATCATATTACTTGGTGCAATAATATCAGCACCCGCTTCTACTTGAGAAATCGCTGTTTTAACTAATAATGGTAAGGATTTATCATTATCTACGTCTTTAGTACGGTGATCAATCACACCACAATGACCATGGTCTGTGTATTCACATAAGCATGTATCTGCGACAATTAATAAATCATCGTGTAAAGCTTTAGCCTTACGTGTAGCTTCTTGGATAATGCCGTTATGGTCATATGCCCCAGAGCCTACGCTATCTTTTTCATTTGGTACTCCGAAAAACATGATTGCTCTAATACCTAGTTCGTATGCTTCATTAATTTCTTCATCTAGTAAGTTTAAACTAATTTGATATACGCCTGGTAAAGATTTAATTTCACTTTTAACATCATCTTTTTCAACTACGAAGATTGGATAGATTAAATCCTCTTTTCTTACATGATTTTCTCTTACCATGTCACGCATTGATTTTGAAGAACGTAATCTTCTATGTCTATCAAATTTCATTATAAATTCCTACTTTCTACAATTTTGTTTATAAGTGCTTCTAACGTTTGTTGTTTTGCTATCTTAGGTGAATATCCATATTGTTTTATTGTATGAGCTGTTTGGGCTCCAATTGCATAATAATCATTGAAGTTGGACGGAATATTCTCATTAAAATAATAACGCACAGCCGATGAACTTGAAAATGTAAGTGCATCAACCTGGTTAGTTTTAATCAATTGAATGACATCTTGTATATTCTCATGATGTGCAATAGGCCGATATAAATCAATTTTGGTAACATCATTATTTTTGGCTAGCTCTTGTTGCAGTTTTGGTCGAGCTTTTGCACTACTCGGTATCAGTATAGTTTGTTGATTCACTTTTAATTCTTTTAAAAGTCCTTCTTGAGAGTAATCTGAAGGTATAAAATCTACGTTGATTCCTAACTCTTCACATAAACGAGCAGTTTTACTTCCTATTGCAGCAATAGATTTAACATTTATATGATCTAAATATTGATAAAATAACCGGACTGCATTTTTAGAAGAAAAAATAAGCCAGTCATAGTTATAATGCAAAAGCTGAGTATCAAATTCAAGTGACTGGATTTGAATAAATGGCTTATGCACTATTTCAACTAAATCACTTTGTATGTTACTCGTTTGCGTCATTACTACAACTGGCTTCATTAACCATTACACCTCTATAATTAAAATATTAATGTGGTTGTTCTTCATTAAGCTTTCTTATTATTTCATATGCGCCTTGTTCTTTCAAAACATTACTTACTTTTCGCCCTAATTCTACAGGGTCTTTTCCAATTTCAGTATGTTCATATCTTTCAGTACCATCAGGCGTCATAATTAAACCGGTGAATTCAATTTTTCCACCCGGTTGATTTGTAGCATAACCGCCGATAGGTACTTGGCAACTTCCATCCATTGCCGCAAGAAATGTTCTTTCAGCTGTGACACATTCGGCTACTTCTTTATTATGAACTTTTGCTAATAATTCAAGAAGTTCTGTGTCGTCACTTCGGCACTCAATCCCAAGTGCGCCTTGACCAATAGCTGGTAATAAAACGTACTTATCAAGGTAAGTGGTCACTATATCATCTGACCAACCCATACGTTTTAGACCTGCAGCAGCTAATATGATGGCATCGTAGTTTTCAGTCTCTAATTTTTTTAATCGTGTATCTATATTGCCGCGAATCCATTTAATTTCAAGCTCAGGATATTTAGCTAATATTTGAGCGCCACGTCTTAGCGAACTCGTGCCTACAATACTACCAGCTGGCAATTCTTCCAATGGCGTATGATTTTTTGAGATATATGCATCAAATGGTATTTCTCTATCAGGTATACATCCTAATGTTAAACCTTTAGGGATAATACTAGGCACATCTTTAAGAGAGTGTATCGCCATATCGATGTCTTTATTAAATAACTCATTTTGAATTTCTTTAACGAATAACCCTTTCCCACCAACTTTAGATAATTGTTTATCGACAATTTGATCACCTTTAGTGACAATTTCCTTTATTTCAATTTCTAAAGTAGGGTCTACTTCTTTTAGTTTATTTATAAATTGTTGGCTTTGCGTCAAAGCAAGCTTGCTTCTTCTCGAACCTACAACTAATTTGCGCATACTTGTGGCCTCCTATTGCCCTTTTGAAAATTAAGTAAAGTGCGTAGTAAAAAATAAGTTAACCATACATAAGCAAAATAACACAATGTTAAAATAAATTAAATGAATTGATTTAAGCCACTTATTCACACGACATAGCAAGAATATTGCGTAAAGTATTGTAATAATCGTCGATAAAATAACTTTTGAGTCAGCAAAAATACGATGACCTATCGTATAGACGCCCCATTGTGCTCCTAGTATGACACTTAACATAAGAATAATGAATCCAGCTAACGAAGAATAGAATATGATTTCTTCTAATGTCGCAACGCTTCCTATTCTAAAGTATTTCTGATCAAAATTCTTTTCTCTCAAATTACGATATTGAATGATATATAGTAAAGAATTCACAAATGCTAATGCAAAAAATGCATAACTTAACACGGCCAACCCAATATGTACGAGTAGTAATTCATTAATAATCGCTACTTGCTGCATGTTAGTCGCATAATGATTAGGCTGAAACGTATTCATCATTAATAAAATAAATCCTACTACATTTAGGAAAAAGACTGAGAAACTTAAAACTTTTATAACATTCAAAATCAAGGATATTGATATAATAATCCATGCTAAAAAGAAAAACACATCAAATAATGAATTCAACGGTATTGGATTGTGAGAGGTTATATAAATAGACAAAGAGATTGTTTGTAATATCCAAACAATCCCTAGTGTGTAAATTCCTAATTCTCTAATTTTATGACTTTTTTTAACGAAATCAATAAAATAACAGAGAATACTGATTAAATATATAATTAATACAATTTCATGAAATCTTATAAACAGGGTTTCTTGCATATTATCACCATATTAATATGCTTATTCAAAACTAAAGATATGTCGAACAGAAATCTCCTTTTCTTTTTGTGCTTTACGTGCTTTAACATCTTCATAAGGATCTTCAGCTTCGATATCAAATATGTTTTGAAATAGCTCTAATTTTTCATTACTATGTTTATCATTACTCAATTCTTTAGCCTGTTTAATTGGATCTTTCAACATTTGATTGATAATACTTTTAGTGTGTTTCGAAATAACCGTACGTTCTCTTTCTGATAAATTAGGAAGTTTTCTATCAATACTTTCCATAGTTTCAGATTGAATCGTCATCGCTTTTTCACGAAGTGCTCTAATAACAGGCACAACACCTAACATATTCACCCAATCATTATGATTTTGAATTTCATCAGGAATTTGTTGTGCTATTAAATCAGCTGCCATTTGACGTTCAAGTAAATTCGCATCAACTAAACCATTAAGGTCGTCTACGTCATAACTAAACACGTCTTCATTAACATCAATACCAGGTTCTATATCACGTGGAACCGCAATATCAATTAATAATAAAGATTTAGATTTTCTATAATTTAAAACATTATCAATCATAGATTTAGTAATAATAAAATCTCGTGAACTTGTTGAACTAATCACAATATCAGTATCAGCTAATAGATTAGGTAATGATTCTAGAGTACCATATTCTACGTTATGTTTTGTAGCTAATTCTTTTGCATTTATTTCAGTTCTATTAACCACTGTAATATGTGTTATGCCTGAACCTAATAAATTTAAAAGTGATAACTCACTCATTTCCCCTGCACCAATAATAACAGCATGTTTACTTTTTAGTTTACCGAATACCTTTTTCGCTAATTCAACTGCTGCATAAGACACACTGACCGCATTATCTGCTATATCTGTTTCGTTATGCGCTTTTTTAGCGAAAGTAATAGCTTGTTTAAATAGATGATTAAATATAGTTCCCATTGTATTAGTTTCTTGAGCTAAGAAAAAGGCATCTCTCATTTGGCCAAGAATTTGTGTTTCGCCTAATACAATTGAATCTAGTCCAGAAGTGACGCGCAATAAGTGTTCTACTGCTTCGTCCCCCACTTTAACTTCTGACATTGATTTAATATCATCTACTTCAAAACCAAATGAACGCGCTAAAAATCTTTGAATATAATAGCGACCTGTATGAATTTGGTCTACAACAGCATATACTTCTGTACGATTACATGTAGATAATATAACATTCTCTAGAATAGATTTAGTTTCAAATAAATCTTCATGGGCTAATCGTAAGGCATCATTTCTAAAAGCAACTTGCTCTCTAAGTGCTACATCGGCTGTACGATGATTTATACTTAAAGCAATAAAATGCATTTATAACGCCCTCCATATACTAACAATAACATTAGTATAACACATTCTATACTGAATTTAAGTCACTTGCTCAAATAAATTAGAAGGATTCTAATTTAGAGTCATAATTTTGACATTTATGCATCAGTTTTTATATTTAGAGATAATTTTAA
The DNA here is from genome assembly GCF_022690565.1 of Staphylococcus sp. acrmy. Taxonomy (NCBI): domain Bacteria; kingdom Bacillati; phylum Bacillota; class Bacilli; order Caryophanales; family Staphylococcaceae; genus Staphylococcus; species Staphylococcus sp. acrmy. The sequence goes on from NZ_JALCVE010000003.1 coordinate 246,814, forward strand.
TTGCAAAATTTATAATGATTATAAATAAGAAGCAATTAAATCCCAAATTTGTTGTTGTTTCGTATTTTGAATCGATGAATAACTTATAATTTCATCGTCTGGATCTAAATCTAACTTTTCTTTAATATTTTTTAAATGTTTTTGTACTTTACCTTTAGCAATTTTATCTTCTTTGGTACAAATAACTAGTGTTGGTATCTCAAAATGTTTTAGATAATCATACATTAAAACATCGTCTTCTGTTGGATTATGACGTAAATCGACTAATTGAATCACAAGTTTTAAATTTTCTCTCTTTGTTAAATATTCTTCTATCATTTTACCGAATTTTTCACGTTGAGATTTACTTACTTTAGCATAACCGTACCCAGGCACATCGACGAACACTAGTTGTTCATCAATATTAAAAAAGTTTAAAGTTTGTGTTTTACCTGGTTGTTGAGATGTACGCGCCATATTTTTTCTACCAATCATACTATTGATAAATGATGATTTACCAACGTTAGAACGTCCACTTAACGCTACTTCAGACAGTTCTGTTTCTGGATATTGAGCTTCTTGTACTGCGCTGATGATAAGATCAATATTATTAGGATTAATATTCATAATTTATCCTCTTTCTTTTAATTTATGTTAACTGTTTTATTATAATATACTTTCTCTCTTTTCTAAAACTATTCTTAACTCCATATATAAAAAAGGCAATTTCTACCTAATGCGATAGAGATTGCCTTTGTTTACTTAATATTGTTTTTACTAAAAAATTTCATTATTAAGCTGAAGTTTTACTATCATTTAATAGATTACCTTCAGAATCATATAATTCTGGTTCTACTTCATCTTGAATTGTTTTAGCAGTAATTACAACTTTAGATACATTGTCAGATGAAGGTACATCATACATGATATCAATTAATGCTTCTTCAATAATTGATCTTAAACCACGAGCACCCGTTTTACGTTCAATTGCTTTTTCACTTACAGATGCTAATGCTTCTTCAGTGAATTCTAATTCTACATTATCTAGTTCAAGCATTTTAGTATATTGTTTAACTAACGCATTTTTAGGTTGAGTTAAGATATTTTTCAATGCATCAACATCTAATGTTTCTAAATTAGCTACAATTGGCACACGACCGATAAACTCAGGAATTAATCCGTAAGATTGTAAATCTTCAGGACGGATTTGTTCAAGTAAAGCTTCTTCATCGTATTTATCAGCTTCATTACTAGCAAAGCCAATCATTTTTTCGCCTAAACGACGTTTAATTACTTCATCAATTCCATCAAATGCCCCACCTAATATAAATAGGATATTTGTTGTATCGATTTGGATAAGTTCTTGGTTAGGATGTTTACGTCCACCTTGTGGAGGAACACTTGCTGTTGTTCCTTCTAAAATTTTAAGCAAGGCTTGTTGAACACCTTCACCAGACACATCACGTGTAATTGAAGTATTTTCAGATTTTCTAGCAATTTTATCAATTTCGTCTACATAGATAATACCTTTTTCAGCTTTATCAATATCGAAATCAGCTGCTTGAATCAATCTTAATAAGATATTTTCCACATCGTCACCCACGTAACCAGCTTCAGTTAAGCTAGTAGCATCCGCGATTGCAAATGGAACGTTAAGTGTTTTAGCTAGAGTCTGAGCAAGCAATGTTTTACCACTACCTGTAGGTCCAATTAAAGCGATGTTACTTTTTTGAAGTTCAACTTCGTCTTCATTAGGTCCTAATTGTTGAATACGTTTATAATGATTATAAACTGCAACTGCTAAAGATTTTTTAGCTTTTTCTTGTCCAATTACATACTCATTTAAATGGTCCATAATCTCTTTAGGTGTAGGTAGTTCAGTGAATTCTTCAGAAGTAGTTTGAGCTAACTCTTCTTCTACGATTTCTGAACATAATTCAATACACTCATTACAAATATATACGCCGCTTCCTGCGACTAATTTTTTAACTTGATCTTGATCCTTACCGCAGAAAGAACATTTTAAATTTTCTTCGTCTTCATTGAATTTAAACATTCATTTACACCTCTATTCTTAAACGACTCTACTAGATAGCATTCTACATCATAACTTAATAGTTAACAACTATAATGCTTAAAATATAGAGTAGCAGGATACATATAGTGATGCACCTGCTACTTCATATTTTAATTTATTAGTTTAATATTAATTATTTTTCTTCTTTAGTTGATTCAACGTATTTAGCATTATCTCTAATTAAGTCAATAACTTTTTGGATACGTACATCATTTTTAATGATATCAGTGTTACCTAAAGTTTGTTTGATATCTTCAACTGAAATGTTGAATTGTTTACTCATTTTTTCTAACTCTTTATCGATATCTTCGTCTGTAGCTTCGATATTTTCTTTATCAGCAATTGCAGATAAAGTTAAGTTAGTTTTGATGCGTTGTTCTGCATCATCTTTCATTTGTTCTCTTAATTGAGATTCATCTTGACCAGAAATTTGGAAATAAGTTTGTAAGTCTAATCCTTGTTGTTGGATTCTTTGACCAAACTCTTGAACCATACGATCTAATTCAGTATCAATCATTGCTTGAGGAATGTCGATAGTTACGTTGTCAGTAGCTTTATTAATTGCTTCTTCTTTTTCAACGTTTTCAGCTTCTTCAGCTTTTTGTTCAGATAAACGTTTACGTAAGTTCTCTTTATATTCATCAACTGAATTAGCGTCTGAATCTAATTCATTAGCAATTTCATCATCTAATTCTGGAACTTCTTTATATTTAATTTCATTTACTTTAGTTTTGAATGTAGCTTCTTTACCAGCTAATTCTTCAGCATGGTATTCTTCTGGGAATGTTACGACAACGTCTTTTTCTTCGCCAGTTTTCATTCCTACTAATTGATCTTCAAATCCTGGAATGAATGAACCTGAGCCAACTTCTAAGTCGTAACCTTCAGCTTGTCCACCTTCAAATTGTTCACCATCTACATAGCCGTCAAAGTCGATGTTTACTGTGTCGTTTTCTTCAACAGCACCGTCTTCTTTAACTACCATGTCAGCTAAATGACCTAGGCTATGGTCAATTGATTCTTGTAAATCTTCTTCAGTTAGTTCAGAATTTTGTTTTTCAATTTCTAAACCTTTGTAATCACCTAATTGAACTTCAGGTTCAACTGTAACAGTAGCTTCAAATTCGAAGTCTTTACCTTTTTCAATTTGTGTAACATTAATTTCTGGTTGAGCCACTGGGTTAATACCAGTTTCTTCAATTGCTTCACCATAAGCTTCAGGTAAAAGAATATCTACTGCATCTTGATATAAAGCTTCAACGCCAAAGCGTTGTTCAAAGATTGGGCGAGGCACTTTACCTTTACGGAAACCAGGCACATTAATTTGTTTAACTACTTTTTTAAATGCTTGATCTAATGCTTTATCTACTTTTTCTGCTGGAACTGTAACTTTTAATAATCCTTCGTTACCTTCCTTTTTTTCCCAAGTTGCTGTCATGTATAATACCTCCATGATTACATTTTTAATTTTTCAACTTCCCTATTATAGCACACGTCCTATATGGACACAAACAGTCTTTAACAGGGCTTTTATACTCATATTTTTTGAAAATCAATACTCTAACTTTAACGAATTTTACGTGTAATGGAAAATGATTTGCTCAAATTTGACCATCTAACACATAAATAAGATTTAATATATCTTCATTAACCTCACTAGTCTGTATACCAATCATTGATTTAAAATAAACATCGTACGTAGATATCCACTCATTTGGGTTATATATTTCAAATATATTTAATGGATATAATAATATCGAATGATTATTCATTACGTGTGTAGCTTCTTCTGAAATATGAAGTGCACCATCACTAAGCTTATCTAATACTTTTGGTATAACTTCCACCTTTAACTCAGTATGCTCAATACCTTTCAGTTGATTAGGAATGACTGTAATCGTGTAGCCGTACTTCTCAATGGTAACTGGATCACTATACTCAGCAAGGCGTAAGAATTCTAGCATAAGGCTTTTTAAATTGTTAGCTTTCACATCACGAGTTAATAAAAATGCCACAGTTTCTTTAAATTCATAATGTCCATTATCAATTAGTTTCATTATTAATCTAATTTGCTCATTCGTGTTTAAAGTACCAAACTTTGCTAATTGCTGACTCGTTATGTGTTTATCTTCATTTAATTGTGATTGCGCATAAGCTTTAATCGGAAATAGTTCCATGCGGGTTTTATGACTTTTAACTTCTTCAATGATTTGGTCAATAACTTCAACTGCTACATAATATTGTCCTAAACCATTTAATGATTTAACATAATACAACATCAATTCATCATAATATTGAAGACCTTTTTTCAAAAGAATAATAGTTTCTTCTCTTAATTCTAAGTAATAACCTTGATGATATAACATTTCACATTTAATAAACGATAGTTTATCATCAAGCTCAAATTGTGATTCATAGTCTTCGAATAATTGATACAATTGGTCGTAATCTTGTTTATGATCTACTTCAATAATATCGTTATATAATTTCTGTTGAAGTTTTGGAAAAGGGATGATATCTGACATCTTTATACCCCCTTTTTATAACTCTTTTAAAATTAACGCACTCCATGTTTCAAAATCATCATAGTTATCAATTTGCTCTTGCTCAAGCCATTGAATTTTAAGCGTATCTGTTTCACGGACTTCGATATCGTTTGAGTTAACTTTAACTTTAAATACAACGCCGATGTGTACTTTTCCCACTTCGTTTGTATCATCATTGATAAAGCCGATATAATTCATATTTTGCGAATCAGCCTCTGATAAACCTACTTCTTCTTCAAGTTCGCGTTGAGCATTTACACGTAATATTTCATTAATCGAGCTAGCGCCCACTACATCGTTCATATGACCACCTACACCAATAGAAGATTGGCCATGTAAGCGAGACTCGCCACCACCTGTTAAACGTTTGTAGACAAGGAGTTCGCCTTTTTCATTCTCTAATAAGCAATATGAAATAAGTTGTTTAAATGAATCGTCTTCCTCCATATCACCACGACGCTTAACTTCATATTCAGAAAATGTTTTAAAAACTGCTTCCCCTTGGGCGTCATTTTTAGGTAAAAAACCATTGAAGGCATTTACTTCATCTTCAAATAGTACGTTTCTTGGTACTACTATAATTTGTTCATCATATTTGGACATATTAAACTCCTTATTGAAAATATTCTTCTTATGTATTTTATCAGACAAATGTATTGAACTACAATTAAAAGCGAATGTGCGTTAATAAGCCCTTTATTCTAAAATAAAGGCTAAGACAATGTTTATAGCAATGTCTTAGCCTTTAATATATTGAACTTATTTTAAAGCGTCTTTAGCTTTAGAAACTAATTCAGCAAATGCTTTATCGTCTGAAATAGCTACTTCAGATAACATTTTACGGTTAATATTAATGCCAGCTTTTTTCAAGCCGTTCATTAATCTTGAATAGCTGATGTCGTGTTTACGAGCAGCTGCATTGATACGTGTAATCCATAATTTACGGAAGTCACGTTTACGTTGACGACGGTCACGGAAAGCGTATTGACCTGATTTCATTACTTGTTGTTTTGCTACTTTATATAATGTGTGTTTAGCACCGAAGTAACCTTTAGCTAATTTAATCGTTTTTTTACGACGTGCTCTTGTTACTGTTCCACCTTTAACTCGTGGCATATTAAATTCCTCCTTAGATATATCAGTTAATGATCGTCCATTTTAGATTGTTCAATTATTTTTTGTAAGCTAATAATTGTTTTACGCGTTTCATATCGCTTTTAGATACTAATTTAGCTTTACGTAATTTACGTTTTTGTTTAGTATTTTTGTTTGCGAATAAGTGAGATGTGAAAGCTCTTGAACGTTTTAATTGACCTGAACCAGTTCTTTTAACACGTTTAGCTGCTCCACGGTGAGTTTTCATTTTTGGCATGATTCATTTCCTCCTACTAATTATGAGTTATTTTTCGTTTATAGGCGATAACATGATAAACATTTGTCGCCCTTCCATTTTAGGTTTCTGTTCAACAGTGGCAATATCTTTACATTCTTCAGCAAATTTTTCTAAGACACGTTGACCAATTTCTTTATGTGTAATCGCACGACCTCTGAAACGAATTGAAACTTTACATTTATCGCCTTTATCTAAGAATTTACGGCCATTTTTCAACTTAGTTTGGAAATCATGTTCCTCGATAGTTGGGCTTAGACGTATTTCTTTAACATTGATAACTTTTTGTTTCTTCTTCATTTCTTTTTCTTTTTTCTGTTGTTCGAATTTGTATTTACCATAATCCATAATTCTTGCAACAGGTGGTTTTGCGTTTGGTGCGACTACTACTAAGTCTAATTCTACACGTTCAGCCATTTCTAAAGCTTCTCGTTTTGATTTAACACCGATTTGGTCACCATTTTGGCCAATTAAACGTAATTCTTTAGCGCGAATCTTTTCGTTAACTTGCGTTTGATCTTTTGCTATGGTTGACACCTCCCAAAATTTTACGAAATTTTCCCAAGCAAAAAGAGCGAGCATAGAATGCCCGCTCTCTTCTCATACACAATAATGTGTGACATGATTAACCTGCCAACTGCTTAATGCGTCGCTACAGGTGAGAAACGGGTGTTTCTACTTGGTTCGTTTCGTATTCAACGTCATTAATCATATCAACAATTAATATATAAGTCAACAATTATTTTTTAATTAGTGATGTTTAACTTCATCCATTGAAATATCTTGTCGTAAATCTACTTCGTCAAGTGGAATCATTTTAGTTTTATATCTTAGTTTATGATAGATAAAGAACACTAAAAATACTGGAATACCCATGTAAGTAATAATAAATCTATTTAAGTCAAAGTCCCCTGTTTTAATGAAGTCTACGTCTTGACCAAGAATTACTATTACACAAAGAAGTCCTGCAAAGATAGGACCGAATGGGAACCATTTTGCTTTGTATTTTAATTCTTTTTTATTATGATGTTGTCTTTCAAATGCTCTTCTAAATCTAAAATGACTTACCGCAATACCAACCCATGCAATAAATCCAGTCATACCACTTGCTGCTACAATATATTCATAGGCATCGCCACTTAATTTTTGTACTAAGAAAATGATGACTACTATTACGCCAGTAGCTATAAGTGATACATAAGGTACACCGTATTTATTTGTTTTACCAAATGAAGGAAAAGCTAATTTATCTTTACTCATTGAATATAACATACGTGTTGATGCATACATACCAGAGTTTCCGGCAGATAATACTGAAGTTAAGATAACCGCATTCATAAATGAAGCTGCAAAAGCTAATCCAGCATTTTTAAATACGAGTGTAAATGGTGATGTTGCAATACTATCACCGCCACCCATTAAGGCGCTACTATTATAAGGAATAAGCATTCCGATAATAAAGATAGCTAAAATATAGAATAATAATATTCTCCAGAATACTTGTTTAATGGCTTTTGGTACTGCACGTTCAGGATTTTCTGATTCACCTGCAGTGATACCGATAAGCTCAGTACCTTGGAAAGAGAACCCGGCAACTAGGAATACACCTAAAATTGATAATAAACTGCCACCTAAGTTACCGCCTAAAATAGGACCTTCTCCTTGGGTAAAGATATCAAAACCTACAAATTCGCCACCCATAATTCCTAAAATAGTTAATAAACCAATAATAATGAAGATGATAACTGTGACAACTTTAATTAGGGCGAACCAATACTCACTTTCACCATATACTCTAACTGATAAAGAGTTTAATGCGAAAATTATAACTAAAAAGATACAGCTCCATGCCCATGCCGGCATACCAGCCATTGGCGTCCAGTATTGAATAACTTGTGCTGCTATTGTTACGTCGGCAGCTACTGTGATTACCCAGTTGAACCAGTAGTTCCAACCTAAAGCAAATCCTAATGAAGGATCTACAAATCGAGTAGCATACGTACTAAATGAACCAGAAACTGGTAAGTACGTTGCCATTTCCCCTAATGATGTCATTAAGAAAAAGACCATTGCACCAATGATTGCATATGCTAATAATGCACCTAATGCACCAGCGTCATGAATTGCGCCACCAGATGTCATAAACAGTCCGGTACCAATACATCCTCCCATCGCAATCATAGATATGTGGCGATCTTTCAGACCACGTTTAATCTCGTCTTCTTGAGTTCCGTCTTGTTTCATAGAAGCTCCCTTTCTTTCGGTAGAGGCTTAAAGGTTATTTGTTTTGTGATGATAATTGAATTATCATATTTAAACTTTACATAGTTGTAAAATTAAAATCAAAGCATAAAAAATGGTTGCATACCTGAAAGATATGCAACCATGGCTTAATCTATATCGGTAGCACATCACAAACTGTGACAGTACAGTTTCTATTCGATAACTGTCCCAACAAATGATACATGTGGTTATCATTCATTTCGGCAACTTTACCTTTCACTCTTCAACATATGTTCCACAATAACTTCTGAAGAGTTAATCATTAAAGATGCAACCTCTAACTCATTTATATTTTTATTTTACTACTTTGTAATATACATTAAGCTATCGTTTTTAGCAAGACTATCTATGTTTTTTTAAACGAATTTCATCTACTAAATTCCAAATGAATTCATCTTTTTCTACAGTTTCTTGGTCTTGTGAACCATATTTACGTACATTGACTTCATTATTTTCAACTTCTTTATCACCTACAACGAGTTGATAAGGAATTTTTTGCATTTGAGCTTCACGTATTTTGTAACCCATTTTCTCATTACGATCATCGATTTCAACACGTACGCCTTGAGATTTAAGTTCATCTTGAAGATTTCTAGCATAATCATAATGTAAGTCAACATTTACAGGGATAATTTCAACTTGTTTAGGTGCTAACCAAGTTGGGAATGCCCCTTTAGTTTCTTCAGTTAAGAACGCTACGAAACGTTCCATAGTAGAAACAACACCACGGTGAATAACTACTGGACGATGGTTTTCGCCGTCACTGCCGATATAAGTTAATTCAAAACGTTCTGGTAATAAGAAGTCAATTTGTGCAGTAGATAGAGTTTCTTCTTTACCCATTGCAGTTTTAACTTGAACGTCTAATTTAGGGCCGTAGAATGCCGCTTCACCAATTGCTTCAACGTATGGTAAGCCCATTTCGTCGACAGCTTCTTTAAGCATTGATTCAGCTTTGTTCCACATTTCGTCATCATCCATATATTTTTCTTTATCTTCTGGATCTCTATAGCTTAATCTGAAAGTATACTTTTCAAAACCAAAGTCTTCATAAACTTCTTGAATCATATGAACAACACGTTTGAATTCATCTTTAATTTGGTCAGGTCTTACAAAGATATGAGAGTCATTTAAAGTCATACCTCTTACACGTTGTAATCCTGATACTGCACCACTTGCTTCATATCTATGCATTGTACCTAATTCTGCGATACGAATTGGTAACTCACGATAAGAATGTGGTTTATTATTATAAACCATCATATGGTGTGGACAGTTCATAGGACGCAATACCATCTCTTCAGTTTCGTCTAACTTCATTGGTGGGAACATATCGTCTCTATAGTGATCCCAGTGACCTGAAGTTTTATATAAATCAACGTTTGCTAATACTGGAGTATAAACATGGTCATAACCCATACTCACTTCTTTATCGACAATATAACGTTCAATTTCACGACGGATAGTAGCACCGTTTGGTAACCATAATGGTAAGCCAGCTCCCACAAGTTGACTATTAGTAAATAATTCTAAATCTTTACCGATTCGACGATGATCACGTTCACGACGTTCTTCTAACATTTGTAAATGTGCTTTTAAATCCTTTTTATCGAAGAATGCAGTACCATAAATACGTTGCAACATTTTATTATTGCTATCGCCACGCCAATATGCACCAGCAGTTGATAATAATTTAAATTCTTTAATTTTAGATGTTGAAGGAACGTGTACGCCACGACATAAATCAGTAAACTCACCTTGAGAATACAATGTCACGCTTTCTTCTTCAGGAATTGCTTCAATTAATTCTAATTTATATGGGTCATCTTTGAATAATAATTTAGCTTCTTCTCTTGCAACAACTTTACGTTCAATTTTGTGATTTTCATCCACAATTTGTTTCATTGTTTTTTCAATTTTTTCAAAATCATCTGAAGAAACTTTCTCATCCATATCAAAGTCATAATAGAAGCCACCCTCAATGACAGGACCTACACCAAACTTCACATCGCCATATAAACGTTTTAAAGCTTGAGCCATTAAGTGAGCAGTTGAATGACGTAATACTTCTAACGCTTCATCACTGCCAGGTGTAATAATTTCAATTGAGCCATCTTCCTCTAAAGGTCTTGTTAAATCGACCATTTGACCATTAAATTTACCTGCTACTGCTTTCTTTCTTAGACCAGGACTGATTGATTGTGCAATATCTTCTGTTGTAGTCCCTTTATCAAACGCTTTCGAATTACCATCTGGAAATTGAACATTAATTTGACTCATAATATAATCCTCCAATTTAAATTCTATTATCGTTGAAAATAAAAAACCCGCCCCCTAAACAGGGACGAGTTCGTCGTGGTACCACCCTAGTTATTTAGCGAATAGCTAAATATCTCTACTTAAGATAACGGTCTTGAGCCGGGTACTGATTACCAATACCTAAACACGAAGGAGTAATAACTTAATATATTAACCAAAATCTCATCAAACATTGGCTTTCTGTATAATATGGATTAAGCTATCGTATCTTCGTTTATTTCAACGATTAAGATTTAACTTCATTATACAACACTTATTTTAAAATTCAATTGTTTCGTAAATTTTCCCCATCTAAATAATATGCATTCGTTAAGCTTTTAATTCTTTCAATAATTCTAGCAGCTTTAGTTTCTTCTGCCCCTTCTCGAGTTATAGCTAAATGATGTTCTAACTCATCTAAATTTAAGTTAGATGACAGAAAAGTTGGTAATTCATGCACCATTCTGTAGTGAAGTAATGGACCGATAACTTCATCCCTTACCCAAGGCGTAACTTCTTCAGCACCAATATCGTCTAACATTAAAATATTAGCTTCTCTAATACGTTGTAACTTCGTTTCATAACTTCCATCTCTAAATCCACTTTTAAGTGTACGTATATATTCTGGTAAATAAACAATAGTTGAAGCGACGCGCTTAGATTTTAATTGGTTCGCAATTGCTCCTAGAATAAATGACTTACCCGTACCAAAAGGACCATGGATGTATAACCCTTTAACTTGTTCTTTATTAACTAACTTTTTACAAATATCATTAACTGCCATTGCAATTTCTAATTGATTACGTCCATTAGTATGAATATCTTTCACCTTAGCGTCTAAAGTGTCTCTTTGCATATGATGTGACGTAATAAGTTGAGAATTGAAACGCTCTTCATCATATTTAATTTTACAAGGACATAAGTTATAACGAATTTTAATTCTATTATTCTCAATGTACAATTCGGGTACATGTCCTTTTACGAAGTTGGGACAGTCTTCATAGTCATGGCCATCATAGTTCTTCTGTTGATCTTTATATTCTTGCAATACATTTAAATCATTATCAATGATTTCATTGGTCAATTCGGATTTATGTTCAATTAAAAACGCTTTAACATCTGGATCATTAATCACTTGTTGTTTAATTTTAGCAATTCTTTTTTCTAAGTCATTATTTGTCTTGAGAATGCTATTGATCGGTTTCATCTAATCCTCCTCCCAATCTTGGGCTAATTGTGCACGAAAGGCTTCTCTATCTTTTTCAAGTTGTTCATCATTTTCGTTATTTGTGGACGCTTTTTGTTGACCTCTATCTTTAAGCCATTTCGGCGTCTTCTCTCTCGAAACGATTTCTTGAGATTTTGAGTATCGTTTACGAGACTGTGTTTGATTAGAAGAATTGTAAGCAGGTTTATCTTCAGTCGTTTTCTTCGCTTGTTGATATGCTTGCTCAGCAGTTTTGATACCTAATTTTTTCCAATTTGAAGCAATTTCAAATATATATGTTTTAGGTAATTTCATTTCATTTTTCAACATTACAAATTGTAATAGTATATTTATTACGCCAAATGATAATTTTTCACGTTCGATTAGTTCTTCAATTATTCTTTTTTGTTGAAAAGTAGGTTCTGATTCTGACCAAGACGCTAACATATCAATCGGGCTTGTTTTATCAAGCAACTCCAACCACTCTTGATTTGACGATGGGGTATCAGTCGTAGTTTTCGCTTTTTCAGTTGACGCATGGTCATTATTATAAGTTGATTTAGTTTGTAATTCTGGCAATTGTTGGTTGTGTTCAATCAGATAAAACGACCGTGCATGCTTTCTCATTTCTTCAAAGGACAACTGTTGCCCGCTAGTGATAGAATTTAAAATGATTCGTTTCATTGAATCTGCCGTTAATCCATATAAAGTTGCCAATTGAATAATAAGTTGACGCGCTTCCTTCGTAATAATTTCGCTACTTATAAAATGATGTTGTAACATCTCTCTCAACATATCGAAATCAAAAGTTTCATTAGACAAATCAAAGCCGTTATAGGTAGCCTCTTTTCGAATCGTTGAAGAATCAATCGCAACATTTGTATGAGGCACTTTAAACACATCTGTAAACTTACGCGTTACTTGTTGAAATTGATTTAAATCTGGTTCATCCTTCTCGAAGTAGGCCTTTAAACTCTTATAGCGTTTATTATCAACTTCGCTATATAGATAAACAGATAACATTGGGTCATTAAAAAATTGATAGGCAGTTGGAGGTTGGACAAGTTCATAAATAAAAAATGATTGCTGTTCATCGTGTTTTACAAATGTCTTTACCAATCCAATTCCTTCTAATAAATCCATATATTTTCTAAATTCAATAAGGTTTAATTTTAGCTCATTCATTATCGTATAATGTGTATATACTTCATCAGTTTTATCATGTATAAATTGATTCATAAAATGGTATAAACCAATTGCCTGCGCACCTATTAAAGGCACATATAATCTGTTAAGTATATCTAGATGACTATGGTTTAAATAAAAATAACGGTACACTTGAAAACCGTCATGTGGACTTAAACCATATTCATAAGATTTCAAAGTCATTTATGAATCACTCCGTTTATTATCATTCAAAATTCCTTGCATTGAAGCTAATAATTGATCAACATCTTTAAACTCTTTATAAACAGAAGCGAAACGTACATATGACACTTGATCAACATGCATTAATAAATTCATCACATGTTCTCCTATTTCTCTAGAAGAAATTTCTGTTTGTCCACTATCACGCAACTGCCACTCTACTTTATTAGTAATATCTTCTAATTGTTGATATCTCACTGGTCTTTTTTCGCATGATCTGACTAATCCATTTAATATTTTTTCTCTTAAAAATTGCTCACGTGTCCCATCTTTTTTCACAACAATAAGAGGACTTACTTCAATATGTTCAAATGTTGTAAATCGCGTACCGCAATTTTCGCACTCTCGTCTTCGTCTAATTACATTGGCTTCATCAGCATGTCTTGAATCTACTACACGTGAATGTGTAGAACTGCATTTTGGGCATTTCATATCTATCACCCTCTTGAATAGATTATGCTTCATTATACTATAAAAGAGCATGAGACAAAAGCAGACTAAACTTGCCCAAATATGTTTGTTTTATATTATGTTCTTGCGTTTATTTGAATCTCGCCACATTGAGCTAGTGTATTTTTCAAACATAAGCTATATCTTTTGAATTTTAGAAAAATAATAAAGAAAGTATTTTAAGATAAAGTTAAACATAAATAAAAAAGAGACATGTAAAGAATTCATTAAGAACTCTTTGCATGTCTGGCATTTAAAGCTATATACCCATCTTACCTATGTTAAATTGTAATTTATTTTGAAGTTACAGTGCTTTCTGAAGCAATTAAATCACCTATTTGTTCAGCAACTTCAACTACTCTATTTGAATAACCCCACTCATTGTCATACCAAGCAATAACTTTAACTTTATTATCACCCATAACAATTGTATTCTGTGCATCAATGACAGCAGAGTTAGGGTTTGTATTAAAGTCTACTGAAACTAATGGCGCATCTTCAACATCTAAAACTCCATCTAAGCCAGCGTTTCTAAATGCATCATTTACTTCTTCAACAGTAACCGTTTTGTCTAAGTCAACAACTAAATCAACTAAAGATACATTTTTAGTTGGTACGCGTAAAGCAAGACCATGTAATTTACCTTCTAATTCTGGTAACACTTCTTTTAAGGCCTTAGCCGCACCTGTTGATGTAGGGATAATGCTTTCATTACAAGAACGTGCACGACGTAAATCTTTATGAGGATTATCGATATTATTTTGGTCATTTGTTATAGCGTGAACTGTTGTCATTAAACCATTTACGATGCCAAACTTATCATTTAATACTTTTGCAACTGGTCCGATACAGTTTGTTGTACATGATGCATTACTAAAAATGTCGAATTTTTCAACATCTAATTTATCATCATTTACACCTTTAACAACCATTTGTACTTTGCCACCTTTAGATGGTCCAGTTAATAGTACTTTCTTCGCTCCAGCATTAATATGGCTAATTGCTTTGTCACCATGATTAAACTTACCTGTAGCTTCAATTACGATATCAATATTTAATTCTTTCCAAGGTAAGTTTTCTGGATTACGATCTGAAACAAGTTTAATATCATGACCATCTACACGAATGCCATTTTCAATCGGCTCAACTTTTTTATCGTATCTTCCGTGAGTTGTATCATAATTAATTAGATGTGCAATTGTTTCTGGTGGGTAGCTTGCATTAATCGCTACTACATTCAAATTATCATTATGTAAGGCAATTCTTAACACCATTCTTCCAATTCTACCCATACCATTAATTGCTATATTCGTTGACATTTAAAGCACCCCTTGATTCTTTGTTTATATGTTATACTTTATAAAAATAGTGTAACATAATAAAAGATATTTGGAAGCGTTTTCTATTAATTTTAATAATAAATTTGCATTTAGGTTAAATTTTCTACATATAAAAAACTAGCAATAAGGAGACTAAGCATGAATTACTTCTACTTTAAGTCTCGTTATCGCTAGTTTTTATCATATCTATGAGTATTATTTATTCCTTTTCAAGAAAGCCTTGTTCTACCAACAAACGTTCAAGATTTTGTTTTAATTCGAGTTTATCTCCGAGATTATCTATTACATGGTCAGCCATCCTACTTTTCTTATCGATAGAAATTTGGCTATATACGCGCGCTTTAGCATCTTCTAATGATAGATCATTGCGCTCCATTAATCGATCTATTTGAATACTTTCAGACGTATAAACTAACCATACTTCGTCTACTGTATCTTGTAATTCATTTTCAAAAAGAAGCGGAATATCCATAATGACATTATATCCTTGTTGCAGATATGTCTGCTTTTCCTCTTCCATTATTTCTCGGACAATCGGATGAACAATAGCGTTAAGTTCAAGACGTTTTTCGGGTTGATTAAAAACTAAGTCTCCCATATATTTACGGTCCATCTCACCCTCTGAAGTAATAGCCTCATCACCGAATTGTTCTCTTACTTGTTCTAAACCTTTTGATCCTTTAGCTACTGCTTTTCTAGAAGCAATATCGGCATCTACTACTTTAAAGCCAAAAGCTGTTAATAATTCTGAAACTGTTGACTTTCCTGTAGCAATACCTCCTGTTAATCCAATAACTTTAGGCATTTTAATCACCGCTCTCTTTTAATTCTGACAGTGTGGACAGAAATGACTATTTCTAGATGCCACAACTTTTTGCTCTATGTCATGCCCACAAACTTTGCATACTTTTTGTTTGTAGACATTCAAATGTAATTGCATTTCACCTGTCTTACCATCAGCATGACGGTAATCCGAAATACTTGTTCCGCCGTTATTTATACCCTCTTTTAGCACTTCTTGAACGTAGTAGAAGAGTACACGACGTTCTTGATCGGATACATCTTTAACTTTGCGTGAAGGGTCGATGCCTGTTCTAAATAATGCTTCACATGCATAAATATTTCCACATCCGGCAATAATTTTATGATCCAATAACATTTGCTTAATAGGTTTATTTTGAACTTTTTTCTGTGCTAGATAAGTAGTGAAATGTTCAATAGCCTCTTCTTCAAACGGTTCAGGCGCTATTTCTAAAAATGCTGGATAATCATTAAAGGTACTTAGATTTCTAATTTCACCGAAACGTCGTATATCTGAAAACACAAGCATTTTTCCATTATCTAAATGAAACACAACATGCCAATGCTTTCGATAATTTGGCGTGCTAATCTCTGAAAGTTGATTAACAATAAAGAAACCGCCCGCCATTCCTAGATGACTTAATAAAATACGTTCTGCATTATTCTTCTTTAAATAAAAAACGATATATTTACTATGTCGTTCTATTTCATTAATTGTATAGCCTTCACTATTAAGACGAAAACCATCTAAATTGATTCCTTTTATAATGGTTTCTTTTCCATTATTCTTTCCTTCAATTACTTTTTTAGAAAAAGTAACACTTTGGATAGTAGTATTTTTAACAAAAGGTTCTATACCTCTTTTAACATGTTCAACTTCTGGCAATTCTGGCATTGATTATTCCTCTTTCTATTTTGCATCATACCAAGTAGAACCATAATTAGAGTCTACTTTTAGTGGTACAGTTAGTTCTAAAGCATGTTCCATTATTTCTTCAACAAATGAACTAAATTCTTCAACTTCGTTTTTAGGAACTTCAAAGATTAATTCATCATGTACTTGTAATAATAATTTAGCATGATAAGTTGTATTCTTTACTTGTTTATCAAATTCAACCATGGCTAGTTTAATAATGTCTGCTGCGCTACCTTGTATAGGGGTATTCATTGCAGTTCTTTCAGCAAAACTTCTTAAGTTAAAGTTACGGCTCGTGATATCTGGAATGTAACGACGACGATGCAATAGCGTTTCAACATAGCCATTCGCTTTCGCGTCGACAACAATATCTGACATATATTGTTTCACACCTGGGAAACTAGCTAAGTAATCATCTATAAAAACTTTAGCTTTTTTACGCGTAATCCCTAAACTTTGGCTTAAGCCATAATCACTTATACCATAAACGATACCAAAGTTAACTGCTTTTGCCTGTCTTCGCATTAAATCATCAACTTTATCCGCTTCTACTCCAAATACTTTCATTGCTGTTGCAGTATGAATATCATGGTTATTAATGAATGCATCAGTCATACTTTCATCTTTCGTAATATGAGCTAATACTCTTAATTCAATTTGTGAGTAATCTGCTGACAGAATCACACTGTCATTTGAAGTAGGTTTAAATGCTCTGCGTATTTTACGCCCTTCTTCCAAACGAACCGGTATATTTTGCAAGTTAGGATCCACTGATGATAAACGTCCAGTTTGAGCTAATGTTTGATTAAAACGAGTATGAATACGTTGGTCATCACTGATTACTTTTTGAAGACCTTCAACATAAGTAGATTGTAACTTCGATAGTTGTCGATATTCTAAAATATAATCAATAATAGGATGTTCACCTTGTAATTGTTCTAAAACGTCAACAGCAGTAGAATAGCCTGTCTTCGTTTTTTTAATAACAGGTAATTTTAACGTTTCAAATAATACGACGCCTAGTTGTTTTGGAGAATTAATATTAAACTCTTCTCCTGCTGCTTCATGTATATTACTAATGAGTAAATCTAATTTCTCTTGAATTTCTTGTTGCATTTGTTGCAAGTCACGAACATCAGTATAGACACCTATTTCTTCCATTTGTCCTAATATGCGTGCAAGTGGAAGTTCTAGCTCTAACAATAAGTCAACTTGATTATGCGCTTCTAATTCTTCATGCATTAAAGGTTGTACTGCATGAACTGATTCTGTAATAGATGCGATATGCTGATTTAAAACGTCATCTTGTGGAACTTGACGTTTTTTCCCTTTTCCATAGATAGAAATATCATCTTTAACATAATGTTGGTGATAGTTAGTCACTACAGAGCGTACATCATCAATTGTTCTTGACGGATCGATAATATAGCTAGCTAACATGGCATCAAAAGTAATGTTTTTAATATCAATATTTAATCTATGTGCACAGACATATGTCTTTTTAGCATCATAAACACTTTTCTGAGTAGTGTCATCTTCTAACCAACTTACTAATTCGGGATAATTGCTGATGTCATCACTATCGATAACGACATGATGCTCTCCACTGAAGAAACCAAATTTAAGAATTGAATCTTTAATGTAATTTGAACCATCCACTTCAAAGTGAATAACTGCTTCTTTTAGATTTTCAAAATCTATTTGTGTAAAATCAGTTTCGATCTCAAATTCCTTATTTACATCTTCTTGTGTTTGGCCTTCTCCACCATCAATATCAGCAAGTAATTGTTTAAATTCTAACTTTTTAAATAGCTCTATCTTCTGTTGATTGTCTTGTAAATCCTCTAACATTGTATCTTTTAACGATACTTCAATAGGGCTTTCAACATTAATCGTTGCTAAGTCTTTACTCATTAAGGCATCGTCTTGACTGTTTTCAAGTTTTTCTTTTAACTTTTTACCTGAAACATTATCTATATTTTCATAAACACCTTCGACGGTAGTATATTGTTTAAGTAACTTAATAGCAGTCTTTTCTCCTACGCCTGCTACGCCAGGGATATTATCAGAAGTATCGCCCATAAGTCCCTTCATATCAATGATTTGTTGAGGGCTTAAGCCATCATATTTTTCCGCTATAAACTCTGGAGTATAATGATCGACGTCTGTGACACCTTTTTTTGTGTAATAAATAGTGACATTATCGGTAGCAAGTTGAGTTAAATCTCGGTCACCAGTAACAATAATTGTTTCAAAGTCTTGTTTACTAGCTTCCTTACTTAATGTACCGATGATATCATCAGCTTCATAATTTTCTAATTCATAATGTTTGGTTTGATACGCATCTAATAATTGGCGAATATAAGGAAATTGTTCACTTAATTCAGGGGGTGTACTTTGTCTGCCACCTTTATATTGACTATATTTAGAATGTCTAAAAGTCGTTTTACCAGCATCAAATGCTACTAAAAAATGCGTTGGTTGTTCTTCTCTAATTATTTTCTCAAGCAACATAGCAAATCCATAAATTGCATTTGTATGAATACCAGCTTTATTAGATAGAAGTGGCAAAGCGTAAAAAGCTCTAAAGCTTAAACTGTTACCATCTATTAGGACTAATTTATTCAAAGCACAAACCTCCAGATTGAATTTAACTATATTTTAGCATATTCCTGACGTCAGAACGAATGAATGATTTTCACTCTATAGCAGCTCAAAATAAAAACAGCCTAGTAAGTTAGGACTTTCATCGTTTCTTACTTAAGTCACCAATTAATGGCATCCAAAAGCACAAACTAATTACGTCCGACTCTATGGCTGTATAGTTTATGAATAATTTCTTAGTATATGAAAATGTGAATTTCGATCAAAAAATATATTTAAGAAAATACGTATTCTTTAAAATTACTTCTAATTTCCGTTTCTTCTATACTTTCTATTTTTTCTCATCTAAAATAGAAACTCTAAATAGCGAACCTTCTCCAGGCACACTTTCAACATTAATAGTACCGTTATGAGCTTCCACAATATGTTTCGTTATGGATAAACCTAAACCTGTACCACCTGAGTCACGACTTCGTGCTTTGTCCACACGATAAAATCGTTCAAATATATGTTTTTGGCTTTCTTTATCAATACCTATGCCAAAATCTTCAATTTCTAAATTAACTTTTAACCCCTTACGATAAACCCTCACAATTACTTTATTATCTTCTAAGGAATAGTTGATAGCATTCGATAACAAGTTTGTTATAACTTGAGCCATTTTATTCTCATGTGCTTCAATAATTACATCATTTTCAATATCTGATTCAATCACAATATTTTTATATCGAGCCTGATTTTGAAGGTTATCAATTGTAGTATAAGCTAATTCTGAAAGATTGACATATGATGTTTCTAGTTCTGTTTGTTGTTCAATATGTGATAAATCCAATAAATCCATAACTAATGATTCAATACGATTTGATTCTTTTAAAATGATGTTCAAGAACATTTCGAGTGATTGTTCATCATTCTTAGCCCCTTCAATCAGTGTTTCAGCAAACCCTTTAATAGAAGTTATAGGCGTTTTGAGTTCATGTGACACATTTGCTACAAATTCTCGTCTTAAGTTTTCAAGTTTCTTAAGATTTGTAATATCATGCATCACGACAACCATGCCTTCTAAACGTTTTTTAGATTTACTTAATATAGGAACACATGAAACATCAAAGTACTTATGATGAACATCATTAATAAAGGTTTCAACTTGATCATACAAAGGTCTTTCAGTTCTAAAACTTTCTAAAATTAACTTTTGAATTTCATTATCTAAGTATGAAGTATAATCTTTATTTTCAATTTTGCGATCAGGTTGGAAAACTTCGTAATATGCATGATTGGCTACTACTATTTCTCCATGTTTATCAATCATCAAAACTGAACTTGGAATATTTTCCAACGTCGTTTTTAAACGATTAGATTGAATTTTTTGTTTGTTATTTAATTTTTGTAACCGTCTAGCTAAATCATTTGTAGTAACAAATAACGCTTTCGTTTCTTTAACATTGCTTTCAGGAACGCGTACATGATAGTACCCATCTGCAATTAAAGATGTCGCATATGTCACTTCATTAATAGGTCGGATATATGTTCTGTTAATACTTCTTACAGCTAAATAAATCGCTAGTAGTACAATGATGCCTATTAATGATAAATACTTCCACATGCTTTTTTGCAATTCTAGAATTTCGGTATTAATACCACTTATGTATATAGTTTTATTATTAATAGTAGTTTTGAAGGTATATCTTACTTGTCCATTTTCTTTATTATAAATAATATTGGACGGATTAGCTTCATTACTAATATTTTTATTAAGTTTTTCTTGTTTTCCAACTTTATAAATAGTATTTTTATCTTTGGTAATTTTAACGATTAAATTTTGATTAGTAGAAATATTTTTTATTTCAGCATAATCACGCTCTTTTTGAAGCGATAAAAACTTTTCCGAAATATGATTTAATTCCGCTACTTGAGTAGTAGATAAAATTTGATAAATTGTATGATGAATAATCGCGCCTAAACCAATAAAACTGATAAAGGTAATCGTGCTTAATAATAAGAGTAATCTATGGTGAAATTTGAGCATTAAGCCTTAGGTCTTTCTAGCTTATATCCTAGACCACGCACAGTTTTAATCAATTTAGGTTGTTTAGGATTCTCTTCTAATTTATCTCTTAAATGACTAATATGTACATCGACTATACGAGAATCTCCCGCAAACTCATAATTCCAAACAGAGTTAAGCATATGTTCTCTTGTTATTACACGTCCTTGTCTTTCAATTAAATAAAGTAATAACTCAAATTCTTTTGGAGTTAACTCTAACAATTCATCATTTTTATAGACTTCAAAGAATTCAGGTCGAATTCTAATGTTTTCAATAAAGATATCTTCCTCATCTACATCTTGTTTTTCAATTTCGCTTACAAATTTTGATCTTCTAAGTATCGCTTTCACTCTAGCGACAACTTCTCTAGGTGAAAATGGCTTAGTCATATAATCATCAGCACCTAGCTCTAATCCTAAGACACGGTCGAATTCATCATCTTTAGCCGTTAACATTAAAATTGGTACTAAATTTTTATCTAAGCGAATAGTCTTACAAACTTCTATTCCGTCTTTTTTCGGTAACATTACATCTAGAACAATAAGTTCTGGCTGTACTTCTTTTACTTTCTCTAAAGCTTCTTCCCCATCGTACGCAACTTCTACGATGTAACCAGCTGTTTCTAGGTTATATTTTAGTAAAGTTACTATTGATTGTTCGTCATCAACCACTAATACTTTTTGTGACATGATGTGCCTCCCTGATTAGAAATAACATTTTCAAATTCATTATAACTGATGTTAAAAGAAAAATAACATACCACATATTAAATTTACATAAACTTAACAATTAATATAATATTTAGTATTTATAAAGAAATTATTTTTGCTTTCTTAAAGTTATATTAACAAATTTTTAATATTATTTATAACTTTTTGTAAGCGCTTTTTAAAAATAAGATGATTTGTATGATATTTTTAAAGAAATTAGCGTAAAGTCCGATGATGATTAATTGTTATGATTTATCCTTTTAACACAAGAAATACAATAAGGGAGTGGTCTAAGCATTCATCTTATCGGTGTCCCAAAACACATATTATGAATGTATTAATCTCCTCAAAGACAGCTACTATCAAAATAAAAAGCTGAGCCATTCTTTGGCCCAGCCTTGTTATATCATCTATTAATATTTAACAAATGCTTATTTTAAATTTTTAATTAATTCATCAGCAAATTCAGAAGTTGAAACTTCTTTCGCATCTTCCATTAATCTTGCAAAATCATAAGTTACAATTTTAGATGCAATTGTTGCTTCTATAGATTCTGTAATTTTATCAGCCGCTTCTTGCCAACCTAAATGTTCTAACATTAATACTGAGCTTAATAATTCAGATGAAGGATTTACTTTATTTAATCCAGCATATTTAGGAGCAGTACCGTGTGTAGCTTCGAAAATAGCATGTCCAGTTTCATAGTTAATGTTTGCACCTGGAGCAATACCAATACCACCAACTTGAGCTGCTAAAGCGTCTGAGATGTAGTCACCGTTTAAGTTCATAGTAGCTACGACGTCGTGCTCATCAGGACGTGTTAAGATTTGTTGTAAGAAGATATCTGCAATTGAATCTTTGATAATAATTTTGCCGTCTTGTTCAGCTTTTTCTTGAGCTTTATTAGCTGCCTCTTTACCATCTTGCTCAACAATTTCATCATATTGTTGCCATGTAAATACTTGATCAGCAAATTCATTATGCGCAATATCGTAACCCCATTGTTTAAATGAACCTTCAGTGAATTTCATGATATTACCTTTATGCACTAAAGTGACAGATTTACGATTATTGTCTAATGCGTATTGAATAGCTGCTCTTACTAAACGCTCTGTTCCTTCTTTAGAAACTGGTTTAATACCAATTCCTGAAGTTTCAGGGAAGCGAATATTTGTAGCACCCATTTCATTTTGTAAGAAATCAATTACTTTTTTAACTTCATCTGTTCCTTCTTTAAATTCAATACCAGCATAGATATCTTCAGTATTTTCACGTAAGATAACCATATCAACGTCTTCGGGACGTTTAACTGGTGAAGGTACACCTTTAAACCAACGTACTGGACGTAAGCATGTAAATAAATCTAATTCTTGACGTAACGCAACGTTAAGAGAACGAATTCCTCCACCGATTGGAGTAGTTAAAGGTCCTTTAATAGCTATTAAGTACTCTTTAATTGTTTCTAACGTTTCTTTAGGTAGCCATTCACCTGTTTCGTCATAAGCTTTTTGTCCTGCTAATACTTCTTTCCATTCGATACGTTTCTTTCCATTATAAGCTTTTTCTACTGCCGCATCGATAACACGACTAGTCGCTTTCCAAATGTCAGGTCCGATTCCATCACCGATGATGAACGGAATAACAGGTTCGTTTGGTACATTTAAACCATCATTTACTCTAGTAATTTTTTCTGCTGACATATTATTAAACCTCCATAAATTATAAACTCTTATTTAAACTATTAATTAATATATTATCTTTCTTCAATAGGAAGATATTTACGTTCAGTTTCACCGATATATTTTGCACGTGGACGCATGATTCTGTTATCACGATATTGTTCTAAAATATGCGCTGTCCAACCAGATGTACGGCTTACCGCAAAAATTGGTGTAAATAAATCATGTGGAATATCCATACTATGGTAAACAGTTGCACTGAAGAAGTCTACGTTTGGAATTAACCCTTTTTCTTCATGCATACGTTTTTCAATAGCGATTGAGATATCATATAATTCACTTCTACCAGCTTCTTCAGTAATTTTACGGCTCATTTCACGTAAGTATTTCGCACGTGGGTCGCCATCTTTATATACACGATGTCCGAAGCCCATAATTTTTTCTTTATTTTTATTTTTTTTATCAAGATAAGCATCAACTTCATCAACTGATTTCACTTCAGCCAACATGTTCATTACTTGCTCATTTGCGCCACCATGTAATGGGCCTTTTAAAGAACCAACTGCTGCAACAATACCTGAATACATATCAGATAAAGAAGATACTGCACAACGAGCAGTAAAAGCTGAAGCATTAAGTTCATGATCAGCATGTAAGACTAAAGCTTTGTTGAACGCTTCTACTTGCGTATCTGTTGGTAATTCCCCTTTTAACATGTATAAGAAGTTTGCCGCATAACTTAATTCAGGATTAGGTTTAATTGGCTCTTTACCTTCACGTACACGAGCAAATGCAGTAACAAGTGAAGCAATTTTAGCTTGGATTCGTACTGCTCTCTCGATACGATTTTCTTCAGTTTCATTTTCAGCATCTGGATCAAAGTGCGCAATATAAGAAACTGAAGTACGTAATGCCGTCATAGGATGTACATTATCTGTCGCATATTCTTCAAAGTGGTTATAAACTCTAGGATTTAAAGTCATATAATAATTTAATTTATCCTTTAAAGCGTTTAATTCTTCTTGATTTGGTAGTCTATAATTCCATAATAAGAATATAACTTCTTCAAATAATGCATTTTCAGCTAAGTCATCAATATCATAGCCCGCATATGTTAATTGACTATCGACGATTGAGCTGATCTTTGTTTCTGCTGCAATTACCCCTTCTAAACCTTTTTGTAATTCTGCCATAAGCAATTCCCCTTTTCTTTTACTTAATGTAATGGCTTTCAATAACATTATAGCTAATTGAATTCGCTTTGTGAACGAATATATATTTTGATACAAGTACAACTAAGGTGTAATTTTATCTTTAAGTTTGATTGAAAATGCCTTCAAAGTAGCTATCTTAAAGCATTTTATTATAAAATAAATACCGTATTTTTATCATATATATTCAGAAATTCAAATTTTTTATCAATCATGATTACAAATTTTCAATCAAATATTAAGGGAATTTTTAGAAAAATTTTAAAAAATAATTGTCGAAATGAATATATAAGTGCATAATAAATATTAATTAAATGTAAGGGAGTTGTCTTATGGCTGAAGAAAAATTACAAAGAGGATTGAGTAATCGTCATGTGCAATTAATTGCAATTGGCGGCGCTATTGGTACTGGGTTATTCTTGGGAGCTGGGCAAACAATAGCAATGACTGGTCCATCTATTCTCCTAACTTATATTATTATAGGATTCATGTTGTTCATGTTTATGAGAGGACTCGGCGAGATTATCATTCAAAATACTCGCTTTAAATCTTTCGCAGACGTGACTAATGAATACATAGGACCATTTGCAGGGTTTGTGACAGGTTGGACTTATTGGTTATGTTGGATTATCACGGGTATGGCAGAAGTTACAGCAGTTGCTAAATATGTAAGCTTCTGGTTCCCTGCTATTCCAAACTGGATTAGCGCACTATTTTGTGTTTTAATTCTGATGTTATTTAACTTATTAAGTGCTAAGTTATTTGGTGAATTAGAATTCTGGTTTGCAATCATTAAAATCATTACAATTATCGCTCTTATAGTAGTTGGTGTAGTAATGGTATTATTCGCTTTCAAAACACAATTTGGTCATGCAAGCTTTACTAACCTATATAAACATGGCATTTTCGCTAACGGCGCTTCAGGATTCTTTATGTCATTCCAAATGGCACTGTTCTCATTCGTAGGTATCGAAATGATTGGTGTAACAGCCGGTGAAACGAAAGATCCTACAAAAACAATTCCAAAAGCAATCAACGCCGTGCCACTAAGAATATTAGTATTCTATGTAGGTGCATTAGCAGTTATCATGTCAATCATTCCATGGGATAAAGTTGATCCAACTGAAAGTCCATTCGTACGATTATTCTCATTAATCGGTATTCCTTTCGCAGCTGGATTAATTAACTTCGTAGTATTAACTGCTGCCGCTTCATCTTGTAATAGTGGTATTTTCTCTAATAGTCGTATGTTATTCGGTTTATCAGATAAAAAACAAGCTCCACCAATTTTCAGCAGTACTAACAAAAGTGGAGTGCCTCATATAGCTATTATTGTTTCATCAGCTCTATTACTTGTCACAGCGTTACTTAACTACATCTTCCCAGACGCGACATTAGTGTTCACATATGTAACAACAATTTCAACTGTATTATTTATTATAGTTTGGGCTTTAATTATTGTAGCCTATATCAACTATCACAGAAGAAATCCAGAGTTACATAAAACAGTATCTTACAAACTACCTGGTGGTAAATACATGGGATATGCAATCTTAGTATTCTTCATCTTCGTATTTTGTTTATTATTTGTAAACGAAACTACAAGAAATGCAATCTTTATCACACCAGTCTGGTTTATCTTCTTAGGATTAATGTATCTAAGATACAAACAAGTTACTAAGAATGAAAAATAAAATAAAAGTCTTTATACTTCCTTCTCTTAAATAAGAGTTGGAAGTATTTTTTTACGAAAAAATGAGATACGGTCAGAAATTCAATATAAATTCCAAATTTCTCTTACCCCTACCTTTCAAAGTTGATTAATAAGAGCCAATTAAAGTTGCGTATTCATACGTAATTACTTTAGCTAGCTTTTGGCATACAAAAAGCTAGGACACTTGTGATATAAGCGCCCTAGCTTCTACTTTGATAAATTATATTAAATTATCGAAATCTCTCTTTCTAATAAAACCCTTAAGGATTATTATAGTACGTTTGCATATCCTTCAAAGACTTTTCCATGAGCTGCATCAACTGTTACTAAGATATCATTTTTAAATTCTTTAGTAGCATGTTCAACGCCAATAATTGTTGGTATACCTTTTTCAAGACCAATAATAGCGCTAGGTGAAGTAATACCATTTTCTTCTGTAATTAAACCAACTGCTTTTTCAACATATGGTACTAATGTTTCATCAACAGAGTTAGTTACGATAATAGCATCGCTTAAATCTTTACCTTCTAAGTCACTAGCATTTTTTGCTACTACAACTTTACCAACAACTGAGCCACGTCCTACACCTTGGCCTTTAGCGATTTCATCACCAACTAAATGTAATTTCATCATATTAGTTGTACCTTTTTCACCAGTTGGTACACCAGCAGTAATAATAATTAAATCACCGTTGCTAACTCTTTCAGTTTCCACTGCTGTTGCAACAGCATTATTTAAAAGATCGTCAGTAGTTTTGCGACCTTTTTTAATTACTGGATAAACACCCCATACAAGTGCTAATTGACGTGCTGTATGTTCACTTGGAGTTACAGCAATAATGTCTGAATGTGGACGGTATTTAGAAATAGTAACTGCTGTTGAACCACTTTCTGTTGCAGCTACGATTGCTTTTACATTTAAATTTAAAGCTGTGTGAGCTACAGAAACACCGATAGCGTTAACTAATGATGTTTCTACAAGTTTAGTGCGGTCAGATAATAATTTTTTATAATCTTGAGCCGCTTCAGCAGAAATAGCAATGTTTCTCATTGTTTTAACTGCTTCTTCAGGATATAAACCTGCAGCTGTTTCACCTGATAACATAATAGCATCCGTACCATCATAGATTGCGTTAGCTACGTCACTTGCTTCTGCTCTAGTAGCACGTGGATTACGTTGCATAGAGTCTAACATTTGAGTAGCAGTAATAACTGGTTTACCAAGTTTATTACATTTTCTAATTAAGTCTTTTTGTACGATTGGTACTGATTCTGGTGGAATTTCAACACCCATATCACCACGAGCTACCATTAAACCGTCAGATACTTCTAAAATCTCTTCGATGTTATCGATACCTTCTTGGTTTTCAATTTTAGGGAAAATCGTAATATTGCGATTATTTTCTCTTTCTAAAATTTCACGAATATCTAAAACGTCACTAGGACGACGTACGAAACTAGCAGCGATATAATCGATATCTTCTTTAATACCAAACATGATATCGTCAGCATCTTTATCAGTTATACCTGGTAAATTAACTTTTACTCCTGGTAAGTTAACACCTTTTTTATTTTTCAATTCGCCAGTATTTAAGATGTCACATTTAACTTCGCCATTAGCTTTATCAATTTCTTTAACTTGAAGTTCAACTAAACCATCGTCTAATAGGATGTAAGAACCAACTTGTACATCATTAATTAAGTCTTGATAAGTAACAGAGAATTTCTCAGGTGTACCTTCAACTTGTGACATACTTACTGTAACTTCATTACCTTTTTCAAGCATGATAATGCCATCTTTCATGTCATGTGTACGAATTTCAGGTCCTTTAGTATCTAATAAAATACCAATTGTTTTACCTAATCTGTCAGCCACTTTACGAATTGTATCAATACGAGCTTTATGTTCTTCATGGCTACCATGTGAAAAGTTTAAACGCGCTACGTTCATACCAGCTTTCATTAATTTTTCTAACATTTCTTCAGATTCTGATGCTGGTCCTATTGTACATACAATTTTAGTCTTTCTCATTTTAAAAAGCCTCCTAAATTAAATAGATAACTCTTTCGCTAATTCATAGATATCAGTGTTAAATTTATGTTTATCGCTATTGAAAATTTCGTCAAACGGAGTAGCAGTAAGTTTGTTATTTTCAATACCAACGCCTTTACCGGTATGGCCTTGCATTAATAATTCTACAGCGTAACCACCTAAACGTGAAGCTAAAACTCTATCAGCTCCTGAAGGGCTTCCTCCACGTTGAATGTGACCTAAAACTGATACACGTGTATCTACGTTTATATATTTCATTAATTGATCTGCACATTCTTGGCCACTCATACTGCCTTCAGCTACCATAACGATAGAATGTTTCTTACCACGTTTGATACCTTTTTCAATCTTTTCAGCGATATCTTTAATATCCGTACTTGCTTCTGGAACTAGAATCGTTTCAGCGCCGACTGATAAACCTGCCCATAATGCTAGGTCTCCACAGTCTCTTCCCATTACTTCAACAATAAATGTTCTAGCGTGACTTGAAGCAGTGTCACGAATCTTGTCGACACTTTCAATAATAGTATTTAACGCTGTATCGAATCCAATGGTAAAATCAGTACCGTTAATATCATTATCGATAGTACCTGGAATACCAATAGTTTGAATATTCTTTGTTTCTTCACTAATGCGTTGAGCGCCACGATAACTTCCGTCTCCTCCAACAACTACTAGACCTTCAATACCGCGTTTTTGTAAATTCTCGATACCTTTTTGTCTAACGTCTGCCTCTTTGAATTGAGGACATCTAGCTGAGTAAAGGAACGTACCTCCCCGTTGAATCGTGTCTCCAACTGATCCCAACTCAAGTTTATGAATATTGTCATCTAACAATCCTTGATAGCCTTGATAGATTCCATAAACTTCAATATCGTTATAAATCGCTTTACGTACTACTGCTCTTACAGCAGCGTTCATACCTGGTGAATCTCCACCGCTTGTTAATACCGCAATTTTTTTCATGACGACATACCCTTCCTAACTAGAATTATCTTTAGTATTAAATTACCACAATTTTATTAGGTGTTCCATTAATATAGATAGAATATATTTATGTAAACGTTTTATATATTAAATTTAACTTATTCAATAGAAAAAAACTAGAAATCAAAGGTTAGATTTCTAGTCTCATAATTAAGATTCATTGAAAGAACCTATATTTCTAAATTTATTAAAACGAGTTTCTATAAGTTCATCACTACTTAAACGTTGTAACTCATTTAATTGTTTTACGAATGTAGCTTTAATATCTTTAGCTTGTTGTTCCACGTTATTATGTGCTCCACCTAATGGCTCATTAATAACTTCATCAATCACTTCTAGTTGGTATAAATCTTTGGCAGTAATTTTCATCGTTTCGGCAGCCATTTTAGCTAACGTACTATCTTTCCATAATAAAGCAGCGGCACCTTCAGGTGAAATAACTGAATACGTACTATTTTCAAGCATATTTATTTTATTAGAAATACCAATACCTAGTGCACCACCACTACCGCCTTCACCGATGACAATAGTAATGACTGGTACTTTTAGTGAGGCCATCTCAACTAAATTTTTAGCAATCGATTCACTTTGGCCACGTTCTTCAGCAGCTTTACCTGGATATGCACCTTTAGTATCGATGAAAGTAATGATAGGACGATTAAATTTTTCAGCTTGTTTCATCAATCTCAACGCTTTACGATAACCTTCAGGATGTGCCATACCAAAGTTACGATAAATATTATCTTTAGTATCTTTTCCGCGTTGTTGACCTATTACAGTTACAGGAGTGCCATCTAAATAAGCAATCCCTCCAATCATTGCTGGATCATCTCTAAAGTTACGATCTCCATGCAATTCAATAAATGAGTCAAAGATGAAAGGAATATAATCTAAAGTGGTTGGTCTTTCTTGAAGACGCGCAATCTGGACTCTATCCCATGGCTTTAAGTTAGTATAAATCTTCTTAGTTTCTCTTTCTAAAGAGGCTTCTAATAAATCAATCTCATCTTGCAAATCAACATCATTTTTTTCTTGTGATTCTTTTAGCGATTCAATTTTATTTTTTATTTCAAAAAGTGGTTTTTCAAAATCAAGCATTAGGTTTCACCTCTTGATGCATTTTTAGAATTTGAGCAAGTGTCGTTTTCATTTCTTTACGATGGGTAACTTTATCAAGTTGTCCATGCTCAAGTAAAAATTCTGCCGTTTGGAAATCATCTGGTAATTTTTCATTAATTGTTTGTTCAATAACTCTTCTTCCTGCAAAACCTATTAATGCTTTAGGTTCACTTAAGTTAATATCACCAACAGAAGCAAAACTAGCTGATACGCCTCCTGTAGTAGGATGAGTTAAATAAGAAATATATAATAGCCCGGCATCAGAATGACGTTTTAATGAAACACTTGTTTTTCCCATTTGCATTAAAGATATGATACCTTCTTGCATTCTAGCGCCACCACTAGCAGAGAATAAGATGAAAGGCAGACGATGTTCAGTACAATAATCAATAATTCGACAAATTTTTTCGCCAACAACTGACCCCATACTACCCATTCTGAAACGTGCGTCCATGACCGCAACACCATATTTCAAACCATCTAATTCAGCTGTACCAGTCACAACCGCTTCATTTAAATCTGTTTTCTTTTGATCTTTTTCGATTTTTTCTTGATATCCAGGAAAATCTAACGGATTAGCCGATGTCATACCTTTATCAAATTCTTTAAATGTATTTTCATCTGAAATAGCTTCAATTCTTTTATAAGCTGGTAAAGCAATGTGATGATCGCAATTAAAGCACACATTTAAATTTTCAGAGAGCTCTTTGGTGTACATAATTTTTTTACATTTAGGACATTTAGTCATAATACCTGCTGGTACTTCATTCTGCTTAGAATCTTGTACAGTCAAATATTTCTTTTTCTTACTACTTCTATTAAAAAAGTCTTTAAACATTCGTAAACCTCCACATAACCTTTCAACATTCTAACGCTCTCTATAATAAAAAATCATTTCTATCGTGTTTGAAAAATATGAGAGAGAAATTATGTAAGTCAATTGATGTTTAAGTCTAGCACATTCACAGTTTTTCGCTTTTTAAAACTATGAATAGTTTCTAACAACTAAATGGCTACACATCTATCAACCAACGCTTCATAATTTCTCTATAAATATCTCAAAAGTTATTCTAATATTTAGAATGGTAGCGTTGAAAAGAGTTATAGATTATTTCAAATCAGTTAATTTCATTGTGCGATCGTATACATCTTGAGGGTCAACTTCAATTCGTGCTACGCCAGATTCCATAGCTGCTCTCGCTACTTCACGTGCAACTGAAGGAGCCACTTTTTTATCGAAAGGCCCAGGGATACAATAGTCTGGATTTAATTCATCTTCTTGAATTAAATCTGCAATAGCTTCCACTGCTGCTTTCTTCATTTCTTCATTAATGTGAGTAGATTCAGTATCTAATGCACCTCTAAAGATACCTGGGAAGGCAAGAACATTATTGATTTGGTTAGGAAAATCAGAGCGGCCAGTTCCTACGACTTTAGCACCCGCTTCTTTAGCATCATCAGGCTTAATTTCAGGATCAGGGTTAGCCATAGCAAAGATAATTGCATCGTCAGCCATTGATTTTACCATCTCTTTAGATAATAAATCTGCAACTGAAACACCGATAAATACATCAGCGTCTTTAATTACATCATTTAAAGAACCTTCAATTTTATCTTTATTTGTAAATTTAGCTACATATTCTTTTGTATCATTCATACCATATGAACGACCTTCAAATATTGCTCCTTTAGAATCACACATAATCATATTTCTAACGCCATATGCGTCCAATAATTTAACGATAGCAATACCAGCAGCACCGGCACCGTTAAGTACGACTTTGATATCAGATAAATCTTTATCAACGATTCTTAAGGCGTTAATTAAACCTGCAGTTGTAACGATAGCAGTACCATGTTGATCATCATGGAATACTGGAATATTCGTTTCTTTTTTCAATCTATCTTCTATTTCAAAGCATCGTGGTGCTGAAATATCTTCTAAATTAATACCGCCATAATTAGGTGAGATTAATTTCACAGTGTTAATAATTTCTTCAGTATCTTTAGTATCAAGTGCTATCGGTACACCATTTATACCAGCGAAACTTTTGAAGAGAACTGCTTTCCCTTCCATTACTGGGATACTTGCTGCTGCCCCAATGTTACCTAAGCCTAACACTGCTGTTCCATCTGTAACGACTGCCACTGTATTTCTTTTAATAGTATAATCATATACTTTTCGAGGATCTTCATGTATTTCTTTACACGGTTCAGCTACACCTGGAGAATATGCTAAGCTTAATTCTTCTTTATTAGTTACTTTTACATTTGGTGTTACTTCTAATTTACCTTGATTTTCTTTATGCATTTGTAACGCATCATCTCTTAAAGACATCAAATCAACCCCTGATCATTTACTATTAGTTTTATAAGTATAAAAATATAATGGTTATTTTCTATTTTAAACTAAAATTTTTCTAATAAAATAAACTGATGACTTTATTTTATTAATCATCAGTTAACTATATCATAATTTTTTTACTTATAAAAGTTATAAAAGCCTAATATCACTTGGTTTAAATAGGTCAATAAAGCGATTAAGCGATTGTTCATCACGCTTAATAAATCCTAAATGAGAAGTAGTGTTAGTTTGTTGATTATATATATTTACTTCTAAACTATTCTCAAATTTTCGAGATGCAAGATGTTGTTTAATACTATCTAAATCCTCTACGTTTCTTAGGATAATTTGACGTGCTTGTTTTCTCTTGCTAGTTTCAAAATCTTCAATGGTTTCAACTTGATTAATAATGAGTTGAAGTTGTTGATTCCGTTTCTCGAATTTCCCTTGAACGATATAAATCTCATTTTCCTGTAAAAAGGTCTCGTAACGTTTGAATTTGTCTGGAAATAAGACGCCATCAATAGTGCGTCTTCCATCATTTAATACAACAAAAGCCATGTTTTGACCATTTTTAGTTCTAATTTGTTTTAACTGATCAAATTGGACAAGGATAGGCTTATAATTTGAAACATTAGCTAATGTAAAAATGCCTAGATATTGCTTACTAATAAATAATTTTTCTACAGGATGACTAGAAATATAGAATCCTAAATATTCTTTCTCATAGTTACTAATCATCTGATCGCTTAACTCTTCTTTATCTTCATACGTTTGTTTAGGTGTTAAAAGATTGAAAAGTAAATCATCTTGTTCAACATTTGAGACTTGATCTATCACTTGGTCAATTGCAGTTAACAATGTAGCTCTCGTTTTACCGAAGCCATCAAATGCGCCAACAAGTATTAATGCTTCTAATAATTTACGTGTTTTAATACGTTTTGGAATTCGTCGCGTAAAATCAAAAAAGTCTTTATATTTTCCATTCTGATAACGTTCATCCACAAATGATTTTACACTTTGGTAACCGACGCTCTTAATAGCTCCGAGAGATAGATATATATTGGATTCTGTTGCTTTATAGAACCAGTGACTCTCATTAATATTAGGTGGTAAAATACTAAGCTGTTGATGTTTGGCTTCATCAATAATTGTTGCTGTTTTCGTTTCATTACCTACAACGTTACTTAGTATATTGGCATAAAAGTAATTGGGGTAATGAACTTTTAAATAAGCCATAATATAAGCTATTTTTGAATAACTCACTGCATGTGCTCTTGGGAAACCATAATCAGCAAACTTTAAAATTAAATCAAAAATCTGTTTACTAATTGTTTCATCGTAGCCGTTCTTAGTAGCTCCAGCAATAAAGTTCTGACGTTCATTTTCTAATACTGCCCTAGTCTTTTTACTCATCGCACGTCTTAAGATATCTGCTTGTCCATAACTAAAGCTAGCAAATTTACTAGCGATTTGCATAATTTGTTCCTGATAGATGATAACGCCATACGTATTTTTGAGTATAGGCTCTAAATCAGGATGTAAATAATGTATCTCACTTTCTTTATGTCTACGAGTAATATATGTTGGTATCTCTTCCATAGGACCTGGTCTATATAAAGAAGTCACGGCTACAATATCTTCAAAGTGTTCAGGTTGTAAACGTGTTAGCACTTTACGTACACCTTCAGATTCCAATTGGAAAATGCCGGTCGTATCACCTTTAGATAATAATTCAAAAACATTTCTATCA
Organism: Staphylococcus sp. acrmy; assembly: GCF_022690565.1. NCBI lineage: Bacteria > Bacillati > Bacillota > Bacilli > Caryophanales > Staphylococcaceae > Staphylococcus > Staphylococcus sp. acrmy. The sequence goes on from NZ_JALCVE010000003.1 coordinate 281,752, forward strand.
TCAAAAGGAATAGCTTCTATATCGATATCTATATTCAAATCTTTCTTCACTTGAGTAATAATTTGATGAATAATAGATAAATTCCTTAAACCTAAAAAGTCAATTTTAAGTAGTCCCAGTCTTTCCGCTTCTGTCATCGTCCATTGCGTGAGAAGACATGCATCTCCCACTGTTAAAGGAGCATAATTGTGAATAGGTTGGTTATTAATAATAATACCTGCAGCATGCGTAGATGTATGTCTTGGTAGACCCTCTAACTTTTTACTAATATTAAACCATCTTTCATGGCGATGATTACGATGAACAAATTGTTTAAATTTCTCCTCTTGATACGCCTGATCTAACGTAATGCCTAATTGGTGAGGAATTAATTTAGAAATTTCATTCAATGTAATATCATCAAAGCCCATTATTCGCCCTACGTCTCTAGCAACTGCTCTCGCTAATAAATGACCAAATGTAACGATTCCTGCCACGTGATGTTCTCCATACTTTTCTTGAACATATTGAATCACTTTTTCTCTGCGAGTATCTTCAAAGTCTATGTCGATATCTGGCATTGTGACACGTTCAGGATTTAAAAAACGCTCGAACAGTAAATTAAATTTTAGCGGATCGATAGTTGTGATTCCTAACAAATAACTTACTAATGAACCAGCTGAAGAACCACGCCCTGGACCTACCATTACATCATGAGTCTTAGCATAATGAATTAAGTCACTTACAATCAGGAAGTAATCTTCAAAGCCCATCTCAGTAATAATATTAAACTCATGATTTAACCGTTCAACATAACGTTCATTATTATTAAGTTGTAAGTCATTTAACTTTCCAGTCAATAACGTCCATAAATAATCTTTAGAACTTTGGTTTGAAGGCGATTCATATTTAGGCAACAAATTTTGGTGATATTCTATGTGAGCAGTACAGTTTTTGGCTAATTCTATAGTATTCGTCCAAATTTCTTTTGATAATTCAAGTTGTTGATAATCTTCTTTTGAAGGAAAATGTTCTCCAAGGTCTTGAATATCATGTACTAAGTCTAACTTGGTATTATTTTTAATTGCTTCTAAAGCTGGGATAGTATCTACATCGTCAGAATTAAGATATCTTGCATTTTGTAGCCATACTACTTTTAAATCAAAATAATTATAATCGCTAGTATGATTAAGATACACGTATGTTGAATTTGTAAATTCATTAATGATACCTTCATGTTCACGTTGTGCTTCTTTAAATATGATGGCTAAATTTGCAGAATAATGTTGTAACCACTCAATAGAAACAATATCTTTATTTTTCATATTAATAGCAGAAGATAGTTTATAAAGCGCAGTTAATCCATCATTATCACGAGCAAGAAGGACTGTTTCAATTGTATTTAGGCCATCAGATAATTGAATTGTCATTCCAAATATTGGTTTTATATTCGCCTCAACACATGCATCATAAAACTTAGGGAAGCCATATAGAACATTTGAATCAGTAATAGCTAAAAATTCATAACCATTGTGTTGTGCCTTTTTAACGACGTCATTTATTTTTAAGCTTGAATTTAATAAATCATAAGTTGTATGAATATTTAAATGCGCAACCATATATGACTTCCTTTCTAGATTATAATTTTTGGCGTAAAGCTTTAGCTAAGTCTTCAAATTCTTCCCAACTATATACTGAAACACCTGATGCGTTAGGATGGCCACCTCCACCAAATAGACTTGCAATATCGTTAATTACAATACCTTTTGAACGTACTCGACATCTAATTTGATCGCCCTCATCTACACCAAACATCCAAATTTTCAATCCATTAATATCTGCCACAGTATTTACAAATTGAGAGGCTTCGTTTGGTAGAATTTGATACTCTTCTAAAATATCTTTCGTAATTCTAACTTGGCAGTATTCATGATCTTCACTTAATTCAAAGTTTTGTAAGATATAGCCTTGGAATGGCATCACTTTCGGATCTTTCTCAGACATTTTATTTAACTCTGCGTTATGGTCAAATGGAAACTCTAATAATTGGCTAGCGACGTTCATCGTGTGAGGTGTCGTATTATTAAATAAGAAACGGCCTGTATCACCAACAATTCCTAGATAAAGTACACGCGCTACTTCTTTATCAATAATACTTACATCATTAAAGTAAGTGATAAAATCAAAGATGATTTCACTCGTAGAAGAGGCTTCTGTATTTACATAATTAATATCTCCATATTGATCTTCAGCTGGATGGTGATCGATTTTTATTAATTTTTGTCCATTCGAGAAACGTTCGTCATCTATACGTGGCGCATTAGCAGTGTCACAAACTATTACTAATGCTTCTTCGTATACACTATCCTCAACGTCATCTAAGCCACCAATAAATGCTAATGACTCTTCAGCCACTCCAGTCGCATAAATCGTCTTATGAGGAAACTTACGCTCTAAATATAGTTTAAGTCCTAATTGTGAACCATACGCATCTGGATCCGGACGAAGGTGTCTATGTATTACAATCGTGTCCTTTTCTTCTATTTCTTGCATTATTTTATTAAAGATTTCATTCATATTATAAGCTCCTATTTTTTAATTTTTTAAAATGCAGACCCCTACATTTAATCATGTATTTAAATATCTTCAAACATTTGGCAAATAATCATAGCATTTGCTACTCTATCATTTCCACTTAGCATCGTCACTTCTAATTTAGCAAAATTCCTACCGACATCAAACATGTCATATTGGACTTGAATTGAGCTTTCAATCGATACAGTTTTAATATAAATAATATTTAAACTTTCTATCATGACGTCTACTTTTTTATATTTACGTAATTCATGCTTAATTGTTTCTTCGATAATCGCCACAAACACAGCTTTACTTAATGTGCCATATTGATTTGTTAATAATGGAGACACTTCTACCGAAATATCATTTTGTGTAATCGTAATATGCTTGCCGATTTGATCATTGATGGTTTCACCGATTTGAGGTTGTCTACCAATGAGTTGCATCGCTTTCAAAACATCATCTCTTGTAATGACACCGATTGCTTTTTTATTCTTATTAGTTACTGGCAGTATTTCTATGCCTTCCCATATCATCATATGTGCGCAACTCGCAACGGTTGTAGTGAGTTCTACATTAATTGGGCGTTTAGTCATCACTTTATTTATAGAATCATTAGCTTGCATTTGTATGATTTCTTTACTTGTGACTATGCCGACTAATTTCCAATCTTTATCTACTACCGGAAATCGTGAATGTCCAGTTACTTTAGCACGTGATTTATAATCTTCAATTCCCATCTCATCAAAGATGACAGTCATATCATTAATAGGTTTAACTATATCATCAACTATTAGAATCTCTTTTCTAATCATTTGATTGTACATAGCCCGATTTATAATATTCGCTACTAGAAATGTATCATAATTAGACGATAATATTGGTAAATGATGCTGATCAGCGTAATCAATAATCTTTTGAGAGGTTTTAAAACCACCCGTAATTAAAACGCCACTTCCTCTTCTTAATGCCTCTAATTGCACATCAGGTCTATTACCAACGATTAATAATGTATGTTGGCTTAAATATTTAACCACATCTTTAAGTTCCATGGCGCCTATCGCAAATTTGGATACACTTTTGAACAGGCCATTTTTACCACCAATAACTTCTCCGTCAATTATTTTTAATATTTCATTGAACGTTAGATTTTCAATTTCTTCGCGCCGTTTTTTATCAATTCTCACGGTCCCTACTCTATCGATAGTTGTTACCATTCCTAGTTGTCCAGCATCTTTAATTGCTCTATATGCTGTACCTTCGGATACTTTCATCACCTTGGCTACTTTTCTAACTGAAATTTTCTGACCAACAGTTAATGATTCTATATATGCTATTATTTGTTCATGTTTTGTCATTCGACATACCTCTTCATAATGGACAGTGTTTTATATATTATAACTTTTTCATCTTAAAAAATCGATTTTGAAAAGCGTTAAAAATAATTAATCTATCAAACTTCGAACCATTTTATAATGTAATTTAATCAATAATCAAAATAAGTTGGAAAAATATTTAATCATTAAAAATACATTTGTTGGAAAATTAAAATATCTTATATATAATTGAAGTGAGGAGGGATGACCTATGTATAAAAATATTTTATTAGGTGTAGATACGCAATTAAAAAATGAAAAAGCTTTAAAAGAAGTTTCAAGATTAGCAGGACAAGGTACTGTGGTTACTATTATAAATGCTATTGGAGAACAAGATGCTCAAGCATCAATTAAAGCCGGTACACATATTGATAAATTAACAGAGAAACGTAGCCACGATCTTGAAAAAACACGTAGCACGTTAGAAGATTATGGTCTAGATTACGATCAAATCATTGTACGTGGTAATCCAAAAGAAGAATTAGTAAAACACGCAAACAGCGGAAAATATGACATCGTAGTACTAAGTAACCGTAAAGCAGAATCTCAGAAAAAATTCGTTCTCGGAAGCGTAAGTCATAAAGTAGCTAAACGTGCTGCCATCCCCGTATTAATTGTTAAATAAACATAACAATAGCTCCTATTAAGGTTTAGATTATCAAGTATTAACTACTTGACGTCTAATACATCTTAATAGGAGCTTTTTTAATTTATAAGGAATATTTAAAATTACATTTTAAGTCGTGTAACTTTATTATATTAGAAAGAAACCTCGCCGCCAGGTTCTAGAATTTGAACTTCCCCTTCTGTTACAGCATTTTTAAATTCTTCTGGGTTTTGTTCAATTAATGGGAAAGTATTGTAATGAATTGGTACAGAAATTTTAGGTTTAATAAATTCATTAATTGCGTAACTTGCATCATCTATACCCATTGTAAAGTTATCGCCAATTGGTACGAAACAAACATCAACTGGATGACGGTCAGCAATTAGTTTCATATCACTAAAAAGTCCTGAATCGCCAACATGATAGATTGTTTTACCTTCTGCTTCAATAATTAAGCCCATTGGCATACCTAAGTATACTGGGATACCATCTTCATGAGTAAAGCTTGAACTATGAAAGGCTTGAACATATTTAACCGTACCAAAATCAAATTTAGCTTTACCGCCAATATTCATACCATGAACGTTTTCCACACCATGATAAGTAGTTAAATAGCCTTGTAGTTCAGCAGAACCAATGACTGTAGCATGATTACGATTAGCAAGTTCAACTACATCGCCAAAATGATCGGCATGACCATGAGTTAAAATAATGTAGTCTACATCAAGTGTTTGTTCATCTAAATCACATTTATCATTCCCTGAAATAAATGGATCTACAATAACCTTTTTACCATTACCTTCAAAATAGATTGTTGATTGTCCGTGAAAAGAAAGTTTCGTAATAAAGCCTCCTAAATTCTTGGTTAATTCTAATATACCCTAGCGACGGGCAATTATAACACTAGCAATTATATAATTGAGTTATTTCATTCAATAGTTTTGAATTTATGGGTCATTAGACGTAAACTTAAGGTAACTCAATATTAGGAGGATTATTGTATGTCTAAGACTGAAGAAATTATAAAAACATTACAAAGTGAACAAGCGAATGCAGCGTGGATTACTACCCCGCTAAATGTTTTTTATTTTACTGGTTATAGAAGTGAACCTCACGAAAGATTATTCGCATTATTAATCACAGCTGAGGGTAATAAAACGCTATTCTGTCCGAAAATGGAAGTGGAAGAAGTTAAAGCATCACCATTTGAAGGTGACATTGTTGGCTATTTAGATACTGAAAATCCATTTGATATCGCACCTCATACATTCAATAAATTATTAATTGAAAGCGAACATTTAACTGTTAAACGTCAACGTGAATTAACACAAAACTTTAAAGTTCAAGAATACGGCGATATTGATCAAACTATTAAAAATTTAAGAAATATTAAAAGCGAATCGGAAATTGCTAATATTAGAAAAGCAGCTGAATTAGCTGATAAATGTATTGAAATTGGCGTGGATTTCCTAAAAGTTGGAGTTACTGAAAGAGAAGTTGTCAATCATATTGAGAACGAGATTAAAAAATATGGCGTCAGTGAAATGAGCTTTGACACTATGGTATTATTTGGCGACCATGCTGCTTCTCCTCATGGCACACCAAACGATCGACAACTCGAAGATAATGAATATGTCCTATTTGATTTAGGTGTCATTTATAATCACTATTGTAGCGATATGACTCGTACAGTTAAATTTGGCAATCCTTCAGAAAAAGCTCAAGAAATTTACAATATTGTGCTAGAAGCTGAAACAAGTGCTATCGCAGCAATTAAAGCCGGTGTGCCACTACAAGATATCGATAAAATAGCAAGAGATATTATAACAAACGCAGGTTATGGAGAGTACTTCCCTCACCGCCTTGGACATGGTCTAGGTCTTGAAGAACACGAATACCAAGATGTTTCTAGCTCTAATTCAAATCAACTTGAAGCGGGTATGGTCATCACAATTGAACCGGGTATCTACGTTCCAAACGTAGCTGGTGTGCGTATTGAAGATGATATTTTAGTCACTGAAGATGGTTATGAAATTTTAACGCACTATGAAAAATAAATAAGAGTTTAGCAATTAAAATCTAAATTTAATTATTTAATTTTAAATTCCACTCCACAATATATACCAAAAAGAGCCAGAGATGTTTAATATAAACATCTCTGGCTCTTAATTATCCTATTAAATTAACCTTCTTTTAAAGCATCTTCAACAGAAATATATTCTAAACCAAATGCCTCAGCTACACCTTTGTGTGTAACGTGACCTTTATAAGTATTTAAACCTAATGATAATGCATGGTTTGCTTTAAATGCTTCTTGATAGCCTTTGCTAGCTAATAATTGAGCATAAGGTAAAGTTGCATTATTTAATGCGATAGTTGATGTACGTGGAACCGCACCAGGCATATTTGCTACAGCGTAATGTACAACGCCATGTTTAACGTAAGTAGGATCATCATGAGTTGTAATCTTATCTGTAGTTTCGAAAATACCACCTTGGTCGATTGCGATATCTACTACAACAGAACCATCTTTCATTTGTTTAATCATATCTTCAGTAACTAAGCTTGGCGCTTTAGCACCAGGAATAAGTACGGCACCAATTACTAAATCACTTTCTTTAACTGCATTCTCAATATTTAATGGGTTTGACATAATTGTATTTACGCGACCATCAAATAAATCTTCTAATTCAGCTAAACGTTTAGGGTTAACGTCTAAGATTGTTACGTCAGCACCTAAACCTAAAGCAATCTTAGCTGCATTTGTACCAGCTTGACCGCCACCGATGATAGATACTTTACCTTTTGGTACTCCAGGTACGCCGCCAAGCAAAATACCCATGCCGCCGTTAATTTTTTGTAAGAACTCTGAACCTACTTGAGCAGACATACGTCCAGCTACTTCACTCATTGGTGTTAATAATGGTAATGAACGGTCAGGTAATTGAACCGTTTCGTATGCAATACCTACTACTTTATTGTCAACTAACGCTTGAGTTAATTTTTCTTCATTAGCAAGATGTAAGTATGTGAATAAGATTAAACCTTCTTTGAAATATTTATATTCTTCTTCTAAAGGTTCTTTAACTTTGATTACCATGTCTACATCCCAAACTTTAGCTTGGTCAGATACGATTTCAGCACCTGCATGTTTGTAATCTTCATCTTCAAAATATGAACCTAAACCTGCATTTTTTTCAACTAATAATGTATGACCTTGTTCAACTAATGCATGTACACCACTTGGTGATAAACTAACTCTATTTTCGTTATTTTTTATCTCTTTTGGAATACCAATTTTCATTCCATCCACCTCCATAACTATCGTAACTCTAAACCAATGAAAGCGCAATCAGTAAAAGTACACATTATTGTTAAAATTTAAATAATTCTTTTTATTTAATTCATGTTAGAATAGAATTAAGAAAAGCTAAGGGGGTTGTTAAGATGTTAACTTATAAAAACATTTTAATCGCAGTTGATGGTTCACACGAAGCAGAGTGGGCTTTCAATAAAGCAGTAGACGTAGCAAAACGTAACGACGCCAAATTGACAATTGTGAACATTATCGATTCAAGAACATATTCTTCTTATGAAGTTTATGATGCACAATTCACTGAAAAATCTAGAAGTTTCTCTGAAGAATTATTAAAAGGTTATCAAGAAGTTGCTACACGCGCAGGAGTAACTAATGTAGAAACACGTTTAGAATTTGGTTCTCCGAAAGCTATCATCCCTAAAAAATTAGCAAGTGAATTAGGTGTAGACTTAATTATGTGTGGTACTTCAGGTTTAAATGCGGTAGAAAAATTTATTGTAGGATCTGTATCTGAAGCTATTGTACGTCATGCACCTTGTGATGTTTTAGTAGTACGTACTGAAGAAATTCCAGAAGATTTCCAACCAGAAGTTGCTACTCCAGAATTTAGACAACAATATTCTTAATATTTCCTATCAATTGATATGGAAAAAGGCTAGCGATGTTTTCATCGCTAGCCTTTTTTAATACTCAAATATAAATAGTTTAGGATGATTACTCTATCCATCTCTTCAACAAAAATAAGACCTAGAACATTGAATGCTCTAGGTCTGTAAAATTATACTATATTATAATTCGCCAAATTTAACTGTGTCTCTAGAGATCATAACTTCTTCGTTTGTTGGGATAACGATAACTTTCACTGGTGAATGTGGATAGTTAATGAATCCTTCTTCTCCGTGAATAGCTTCATTTTTCTTAGGATCCCAATAGATACCCATAAATTCTAAGCCTTCTAAGACTTTAGCACGTACAGTTGAAGAGTTTTCACCTACACCTGCTGTGAAGACAATAACATCTACGCCGTGCATTCTAGTTGCATAAGAACCGATATATTTGTGAATTCTTGAAGCGAAGACATCTAAAGCTAATTGCGCACGTTCTTTACCTTCTTCTGCATCACCTTCAAGGTCACGTAAGTCACTTGATGTACCTGAGATACCAAGTAAACCTGATTCTTTGTTTAATACATTAAGTACTTCTTCTGCAGTTTTACCTGTTTTTTGCATAATAAATGGAACTAACGCTGGGTCAATGTTACCTGAACGTGTACCCATTGTTACACCTGCTAATGGTGTGAAGCCCATTGATGTATCGATTGACTCACCGCCATCAATTGCAGCAATTGAAGCACCGTTACCAATGTGACAAGAGATAATACGTAACTCTTCAATTGGTTTATCTAAAATTTCTGCAGCGCGTTGTGATACATATTTATGACTTGTACCATGGAAACCATATTTACGAATACCGTAATCTTTATAGTATTGATAAGGTAAGCTGTATAAATATGATTGTTCAGGCATTGTTTGGTGGAATGAAGTATCAAACACTACTACGTGAGGAATGTTTGGTAATAATTTTCTGAAAGCACGAATACCCATTAAGTTAGCTGGGTTGTGTAATGGTGCTAATTCACATAATGATTCGATTTTTTCTTCTACTTCATCAGTTACTAAAGCTGAAGTTGGGAATAATTCCCCACCATGCACAACACGGTGACCTGTACCAGCGATATCGTTAATATCTTCGATAATACCGTGTTTTTTGAAGCTATCTAACATAATGTTAATTGCTTCTTCATGGTCTTTGATATCTCTAACTTCTTTTACTTTTTCTCCATTTACTTCTACAGTAAAGATTGAGTCTTTAATACCAATACGTTCGATTAATCCTTTAGTTACTAGTGTTTCTTCAGGCATTCTAATAAGTTGAAATTTTAAAGAAGAACTACCAGCATTAATCGCTAAAACTAATTTAGACATATATATTGTCCTCCAATTTATTAATTAAATATCCATATTTATTTAACCATTAATACAGTTATAATTCAAGAATATCACAGTTTATTTTTTTAAGTGATTATCTTGCATCCATTGATTTAATTCAGATATAAAACCTTGGAACTGATTAGGGTTTTTAAAGTCAGGTATATTCGCTAAGAACACTTCAACTGGCTTAGTTTCATTTGCTTTTTTCTTTTGTAAAATTAAGATAGACTTTCGAGCATTTTCATTTTTAAATAATGTCTTAGGTAAATTTAAGAATGCTTGCATTTCTGTTTCTGTAGCAATGAAATTTTCTAACTGTTTTACATGTTCACCTTCGAACAAATTACTTGGCACAACTAAAAAGGCGTATCCAGTTTGTTTCAATGCCGTGATTGCTTGTTCAATTAGTAAATAATGCGAATAACTATGTCCTTCTTCGAAACCAAGTTTCATTTCTTTACTACGCTCATCTAATGGATAATATCCAATTGGGAAATCCCCTACTACAATATCTGCCTCTTCTAATGGTAAAGGCATAATTGCATCTTGTGGATAGACATCAAACGGAATTTCCAAGAAATTAGCTAAGTGAACACTTACTCTTGAAAGCACCGGATCTACCTCAATTAAATGATGCATCACTGTCTTGTCTTTTAATACTTCATTGACTGATGCACTTAAATGCCCAGCACCACTTGCGATATCAACGACATGTAATTCTTCTTTGTCTTCAGTAAATTTCTGAACTAAGAATCCTAAGACTAATCCAATTGAATCCGGTGTAATTTGATGGTTCGCTTGAATATTTTCCTCTTGCAATAAACTTAAGTACGCAAATTGAAATGCTTTTCTGCGATCTTGCAATGTCGCTTGCTCTAATAATTCTCTTTTATTCTGATATACATCTTCCATAGCCAGTCCTAAGTTTTCGATAAAACTTTGACCATTTTCTTTATTTAATGCTTTAGATTTTTCATCTAATGTACGGAATAATTTTTCCATTACAGTTTGTTCTTCAGTCATATTAAATTCCCTTCCAACAAAAAAGCGCCCATACGTTTTATTTCTTTAAAATGGATAAAGATTAATACTAATTCGCATTTTCGAAATAAATATGGACACTTTCAATCTATGTCTTGTGATTGCCTAATTTTTAAATATTGCGGTAAGCTTTTAAAGCATCTTCAAAGTTAGGGAAGTCTGTACCTTCGCTAACTAATTCTTTATAAACTACTTTATTATTTTCATCTAATACAAATACTGAACGAGCTAATAATCGTAACTCTTCCATAACTACGCCATAATTTTCACCAAATGATAAATCTTTATGGTCGCTTAAAGTAATCACATTGTCTAAGCCATTAGAGGCACACCATCTTTTTTGTGCGAATGGTAAATCTGCTGAAATTGTTAGAACGACGCCATCTTCTTGTGCGGCCTCTTCGTTAAATTTACGAGTTTGTTGATCACAGACCCCTGTATCAATTGAAGGAACAACGCTGATAAGTTTCTTTTGTCCTTTGAAATTATCTAAGCTTACTTCATTCAAATCATTATTTAATACTTTGAAATCTGGTGCTTGTTGTCCTTCTGAAACTTCAGTTCCTGCTAAATGAATAGGACTATTTTTAAAAGTAATTTGTGTCATATGGTATGACCTCCTAAATGAATTATGCATTATATCATTTATAATACGATAGCAATAAATCTGAAATCAATTATTTGATATTAAAAATGTTGATTTAGAGTTATTCACCTAATATTTGCATGATATAGTCGTAAGTATTTTTCAAAATAAGTAATGCCGTTACTATAATAAACAGTACTTTAACGTAACTTACACCTTTATTAATGGCGAATTGAGCGCCTACATATGAACCTACAATCATGCTTACTGCCATAATTAAACCATAGACAAAATCAACTTGTCCTAAAATGATAAATAATATTAATGCCCCTAAATTAGATGCAAAGTTAAGTACTTTGGCATTACCTGCTGCACTCAAGAAATCGAATCCAAACATGAGAAGTACAAATAACATAAATGAGCCTGTACCTCCGCCTAGAAATCCATCGTAAGCGCCGATTAATAACATCATCCCAACAAATATGATTGATTTACCTAAAGTTAATGTTGAAAATGTTCGAACGTTACCCCATTCTTTCTTGAAAACTGTATAAATCAATACTAATGTTAAGATGATAATTACTAAAGGTTTGAGCACTTGTGCAGGTAAAAATGTGGCTAAACTCGCACCCCCAGCGGAGAACAAGAAAACGAAAGGAAATAGTTTTAATACTATTTTCAAATCTACATTTCCTGAACGCAAGAATCTAAACGCACTTGTAAGCGATCCAAATGCGCTAGCCAATTTATTTGTACCTAACGTCAAAGACGGTGGCATCCCTATAGCGAGCAATGCAGGGATTGAAATTAAGCCACCCCCACCTACTACTGCATCTATCAATGCTGCTAAAAATCCAAATCCTACAATAATAAGAATAATGTTTAAGCTTATATCCATGATGCATATCCCCTTTGTTTCATACTAAGATAAATTAAGTTTAAAACAATTCATCAATTAATGCATCAGTGTCTTTATCTTTATCACTTTTATAGTCTTTATTTATTGTAATTGTTTCTATACTATCTGCAGCTGCTTGGACCATCTCATCAAAGTTAAATACACTTTCATATTTAACTACTTTGTCAAAGTCTGGTTCAGTTACAGGGTTTTTAGGTGTGAATATCGTACAACAATCTTCGTAAGGTTCAATTGATACATCAAAAGTGCCAATTTCACGCGCTTTTTTCACAATATCTTCTTTATCTAAGGAAACGAGTGGGCGTAAAATAGGTGTTGAAGTCACGTCGTTAATTGCATACATACTTTTTAGCGTTTGACTTGCGACTTGGCCTAAATTTTCACCATTTACAATGGCATGACCCCCGATACGTTCTAAAACGATATCAGCTACGCGTAACATCATACGACGGGTAGATGTCATAGTATAACGTGGATGTACCACTTTATTGATTTGTTTTTGTAATTCTGTGAAATGAACGATGTGTAATTTGATTGGACCGACACGTTCGGATAGAATACGCGTTAATTCAATCACTTTGTCTTTTGCTTTTTCGCTTGTAAATGGTGGACTATGGAAATGGATTGCTTCAATTCGCACGCCACGTTTCATAATTTCCATACCAGCTACAGGCGAATCGATACCACCAGAGAGCATTAATAGCGTCTTTCCTCCTGTACCTACTGGTAATCCTCCAGCACCTTCGTAGACTTTAGTAAAGATGTATACACCATCTAAACGAACTTCTACTCTTACATTATAATCAGGTTGTTTTACATCTACTGTCACATCTTCAGTCGCGTTTAAAACAGCGCCACCTAATTCTCTTTGTAAGGCATAAGTGTCTAGTGGGAATGATTTATCAACACGTTTTACATCTATTTTAAATGTTTCACCACTTTTAAAATCCTGCGCCAAGCGAGCACATAATTCTTTAATATCATCTAACTCTTGTGTCGTCTTATAGACAGGGCTTATCGATTTTATACCGAAAATTTTTGATAATCTATCAATTACCGCTTGAGGATCCGCTTCTTCAGAAAGTGATACATACATTCTGTCTCTTTTACCTTGAACGTGTGTGCCTTCTAAAGTTTGTAAAGATCTAATTACATTATCTTTCAATGCATTCACAAACTTTTTGCGGTTCGCTCCTTTTAACGTCAATTCCCCATATCTTACTAATAAATGATCAAATTTCATTTACTTAAGCAACTCCTTAACTTCAGAATAAATAATTTCAAATTTCTTTTTGAAAGATTCAATATCTTGTGCGGTTGTAGTCTCTCCTAAAGAGAGTCTTATACTTCCTTCGATTTTATCTTCTCTAATATCCATCGCTAATAAAACTTCATTAAGTTTCCCTCTTTTAGAAGAACATGCACTTGTAGTTGAAACCATAATATCTAATTTTGAAAAAGCATTTACTAATACTTCGCCTTTAACACCTGGAAATGCAATATTTAAAATCTGTGGTGCCCCATTTTCAGGTGAATTGATATATATGCCGTTATAATTTTCAAAAAATGTGCGCAACTCTCTATTAAAAGAACTTAAGCGTTTGTGACGTTCTTCCAAATTATCTAAAGCTAGAGCGATAGCCTTAACTAGCGATACATCCATAGCTAAGTTAACTGTACCACTACGTAAACCATATTCTTGACCGCCACCATGCATAATTGGTTCTAATTTTTCTTTATTATCTATTAATAATAGACCTTGGCCTTTTAAACCATTGAATTTATGCCCACTAAAACTAAGACTATTAATACCTTGAAATTTCATAGGTATTTTACCTAAAGCTTGCACTGCATCTACGTGTAAATGTGCTTTAGGATACTCTTTTAAGAGTTCCACGATTTGGTCAATAGGTTGAATCTGTCCCATAATATTATTGACATACATACATGTAACCAGACCGACTTTATCTGTCATTAATGTAGCAAGATGGTCCATATCAATTTGACCATTTTCAGTAACATCAACATATTTTAAAATAAATCCTTCTGTTTCTAAATGACGCATCACTTCAAGTACTGAAGGATGTTCTAGTACTGAAGTAATAATTTCATTAGCAAATTGTTTTTTACGATAGGCAATACCTTTTAAGGCAATATTATTTGATTCAGTTGCACCACTGGTAAATATCACATCATATTGTTGCGTTGGAGATAAGATATTATTAATACGTTCTTTTGCTTGTAATAATATTTTTTCGGCTTGTAATCCCATTTTATGCGGGCTATTAGGATTAAAATAAACTGATTCATTTACTTTTACAAACGAATCCAATACATCTTTATGAGGTTGGGTTGTGGCTGCATTGTCGAAATAAATCACTTACAACACTCACTTTCACATTTCAATTTACTATATATTAAATAAGGTTGAGCTAACTCTAATGAAACGTTCAATTTTTTTGCTATCAGCAGTTTTATAGAGTCTACATTATAACTGTCATACCTTATTACATACTTAAAAATAGATACTAGAGCATTATACTATTTTTCATTAAAAATAAAAGGGAGTGAAACTAGAAATCTCATTTAATTTCTAAGATTCCATAGCCCACCCCATCAATGATGTTTAAAATTTGTTATACCACGATTTCAACTCATCACTGGTTTAGTCCTCTATTACTAAAAAAGAGGTTGAGGCATTAATGATATAAATGCCCCAACCTCTCACACGATATTATTTTGTAATTTCATCTTCGATATATTTAGTAATACCAGGTTCAACACTTTCAAGTGCTTGTTCTGAAATTTCAATTGAACGTTTATAACGATTGTTTTTAAATAAGCGTTCTGCTTCATTTAAGCTTTTATCTACGTTGTTATGATCTTTACGGTATCTATTACCATATTGAATTAAACGTTCAGCGTATACTGCATTTACTAATACATCATTTGCTTCATCTTCAAATGTGTTCATTTGAATAACTATTTTAGAAACTTTATCTTTTAATTGTTTAACATGAATTGGTCGTTCACTAAATTGTTCATTCGTCGCTCTTACTTCGTGATCAATTTCGTTCTTCATAATGATAAATCGTTCTGGAACACTTGGTAAGTTTGAAGCTAGAAGTCGACGATACACTTCTTCTTTCTTAGATTGAACTCTTAATAGATTATCTTCAGCATCCGCTTCATCTTCTCTCAATTGAATAAGATGATTTTGTAGTGTTTCTTGCTTTTCGTTAATGACTTTAACGTGGTCATCAAGATATTCAAGATTATCTTTTACTTCACTATATCTTACTGCTGATTTAGCCATTTCTTTAAGAATTTCATCATAAACAGCTACTAGATTTTGAATTTCATTTTCATGTTGTCTAATACTATGAACATCACTTTCATTAATGAAGTAATTCTCACGGATATAGTCAATTTCAGTTCTTAGCGTATAATTCATTTCTCTAGCTTTAAATAATTCATCCGTAATTTGTTCTTTCGTTTCTTCTACTTCATTTTTAGCCTTAACTTCATGTTCAATTAAATCGTACATTTCATCTAACTTATTATTGATTTGTTCTAACTTATCATTTGCGTTGTCTAATTCTAAACGACTAATCATAGGCTCAACAAAGTTCAATTCTGTTTTTAAGCTTTGTAATGTACCATCAATTTTAACGTGATCAAGGTCATAACCATTTACTTTTAAATCACGACATCCATATTTTAAATCTTGGAACTGTCCAGGTAATTCTTTTTGAGCTTCACGGATTAATTCAGGAATTTCCTCCATATAATCTTTAATCTCATTAATAGACTGATTTAATCCCATAATATGATTATGTGCTTGTACATAGTTACCTTCTTCTTTAAGCGTAGTATATTGCTCAAGTTCAGGTTCGAATGATTCAATGCGTTTTTCAAGTGGTGCTGCTGCTTCGCCAAACTGATGTCTATTTGCTAAAACATCACGTTTCATTTCACGATAATCAGTTTTACATTTCTCAAAAACTTCTTCATTTTCCTTATGTAAAGCTACAATTTCGTCCACTTCTTCAACTTGTGCTCGATATCCTTCTTCATATCTATCCATTAAATCATGCGCATCATCAATATCACTTTGCGCTCCTGAAAATTGGAATTTATCAAGTTGAATTTCAGCATCATGAATCTTTTCTTCTACAGGTGCTAAATAATTATTTGTGTAATCTAAGGTGTCTTGCTTAAAAGCATCATATTTAGTTCTTGTTTCACCTTTTAAATTTAAGTTAGAAAGCTTCTCTAAATTTTCTTCAAAAGGTAATCTTTGTACCTTTAATTTACGTTCTTCAGCTTCTTCAACAATTTTGCGCTTATTAGAACGCAAGTAAAACATAATACCAATGACAATTAGTATAATTACTATTATTGCTAATATAGTATATAAAACCATCTCATTCTCCTCCTACGTTATCATCATTATAACGTAATTTGTACATTCAATAAAACACTAAATGAATGAATTGATAGAATAATTTTTTCCATTTATAATTTAGTTTAAAATAACAAAATGAGGTCATCGTATGTCAACTATAAATGAAACGAATTATACATTAATAGAAAAGCAACTTGCTAGTTTAATTGAAGATGAAACCAACTTAATTGCTATTCTAAGTAACACTTCTGCACTACTTAATGATAATTTAGCCCAAATTAACTGGGTCGGCTTTTATCTAATAGATAATAATGAACTAATCCTCGGGCCTTTTCAAGGTCATCCCGCTTGTGTGCATATTGCTATTGGTAAAGGAGTGTGTGGCACAGCTGTATCTGAAGACAAGACGCAACTCGTTGAAGATGTTCACGCCTTCCCTGGACACATTGCTTGTGATGCTAATAGTAAATCAGAAATCGTAGTACCTATCCACGTAAATAGAGAAATTATCGGCGTCCTAGATATTGACGCCCCTATTAAAGGTCGTTTCAATGAGAAAGATGCACAAGGTTTACAAGCAATTGTCTCAGTTCTGGAAAATCAATTAGCTAAACAATAAAAATGTATTGACACTTTGTAAAATACTGGTACAATGAAATTTGTGTGAATTAACGAAAATAGCAGTTGTATATCAATAGGCTCTATGTTGTTCCCAATGCGGACGTGTCACGTAACTGTCGCTATAAGGTGAAGACACATAAAACAATATATCCTGTTGAGCATGCAACACTCTTTTTTGTTTCTTCATAACAACAAAAAAGAAAAAGGAGGAGTCTTATTATGGCTCGATTCAGAGGTTCAAACTGGAAAAAATCTCGTCGTTTAGGTATCTCTTTAAGTGGTACTGGTAAAGAATTAGAAAAACGTCCTTACGCACCAGGACAACATGGTCCAAACCAACGTAAAAAATTATCAGAATATGGTTTACAATTACGTGAAAAACAAAAATTACGTTACTTATATGGAATTACTGAAAGACAATTCCGTAACACATTTGACATCGCTGCTAAACAACACGGTGTACATGGTGAAAACTTCATGATCTTATTAGCTAGTCGTTTAGACGCAGTTGTATATTCATTAGGTTTAGCTCGTACTCGTCGTCAAGCACGTCAATTAGTTGGACATGGTCACGTTGAAGTTGATGGCCGTCGTGTAGACATCCCATCATATTCAGTAAAACCTGGTCAAGTTATCACTGTACGTGAAAAATCTCAAAACTTAGACATCATCAAAGAATCTATCGAAATTAGTAATTTCGTACCAGAATACTTAGACTTTGATGCTGATAACTTAAAAGGTACTTTCGTACGCTTCCCAGAACGTAGCGAATTACCAGCTGAAATTAACGAACAATTAATCGTTGAGTACTACTCAAGATAAGTTGCTTAGTTATAAAAACACCCTTTCCTATTGGATTGGGTGTTTTTTTATTGCATCTAAATTTTAACTATTTCTTATGTTTTCAACTCATCTTATAACTTAAACAGTTCGTCAGGAATATCAGAGATAACCCCATCTACCCCTACTTTAATCAAATCTTTAACATCTTTCGCCATATTAACCGTATAAGGCATCACTTTTAAAGATGCATCATGTGCTCGGGCAATAAATTTTTTATTAACTAATTTATAATTAGGATTCACGTAACTAGCATATGTGGCAATTTCTTCAAAGTTAGGTTGCTTGTACCAATATTTCTTCTTACTCACTAACAAGCCTAATTTATATTTACTTCGAAGCTCCGCTAAACGTTTCACACTATTAGCATCAAACGACTGAATAACCGCTTTATGGCTAGGTACATGATAAGCTTCTAATTTTTCTAACACCGCTTGTTCAATGCCTGGATACTGCTTAGGCACCTTAATCTCGATTAATAACGTTTTTGAATAATGATTAAATAATTCTAATATCTCATCAAATGTAGAGATAGTAGTATTCGCAAATTTTTCACTATGTTTAATACCAAAATCAAATTTTCTAATTTCTTCAAGAGTATAGTCTTTTATTTTACCTTTTCCGTTAGACGTTCGATCAATTGTGTCATCATGAATCACAACAAGATAATTGTCTTTAGTAAAATGAACGTCAATTTCTAACATATCAATATCTTGCATTAATGCAGCTTTCAATCCTTCAAGAGTATTTTCAGGATATTGATGAGATAACCCTCGATGTGCAACAATTTGAAATTCGTTATTAGGTTTATTAATTTTCATAGAAGACACCTTTCTTTAATTATGTAACACTTTGAACTACACTTAAATTACCATACTATAAATGGAGGTTAAACATGAATGATTAAACATGACTTTAAAGTTCAAACCAAATGGCAAGGAGGTCGTGATGAAGTCGGCACTGTAAATGGAGATGTTCTCTCTGAACAAATTTCTATCCCATCTTCCCTGGGCGGCAATGGTACAGGCACTAACCCTGATGAAATGTTAGTATCAGCTGCCTCTTCTTGCTACATCATTTCCCTAGCCGCTACTCTAGAAAGAGCGAAGTTTAGTAATGTAACGCTAACTGTAGATTCAGTGGGTACAGCTATTTTCGAAAATGGAAAATTCAGAATGGATAAGATTACACATTATCCTTCCATCTCTATTCCAGATAATGAAAAAGAGAATTTAAAAAAACGTTTACCAAAACTATTAGAGATTGCAGATAATAATTGTATGATTTCTAATTCTATAAGAAATAATGTAGCTATAGAGATTACACCAACTATTTTATAACAAATTATTCAGTACTCTTTTAATAAGCGTTTCTGTAAGTGAATTGATAATCTAGGAACAATAAAACTTTCAATCTCCGTCATCTACCCTAGCGTGGAACAATATTCTTTTCTCATCAAATTGATATTTGTTCCATGCTAATAATGAACCTTTAAAATTGTCAGAATTTTTGGTAAAATAAGTAAATCTAATTACGAGAGGAAAGTTTACCATGAATTATTATGAACCATTGTTATTAACACCCGGTCCTACTCCCGTACCTAATGAAATTAATCATGCCATGGCATTGCCTATGGTCGGTCATCGTTCTCCAGATTTCGAAGCTATTGCCAAAGAAGCTTTCGCAAATTTAAAACCTATCTTTGGTACTAAAAACGATGTCATGATTTTAACTTCAAGTGGTACCAGTGTTTTAGAAGCTAGTATGTTAAATATCGTTAACCCCGATGATCATTTTGTCGTTATTGTCTCAGGTGCATTTGGTAATCGTTTCAAACAAATTGCAGAAACTTATTATCAAAACGTACATGTCTATGATGTCGAATTGGGTAAAGCTGTAAATGTTGAAGAATTTGTGACATACTTATCTTCACTTGAGCATAAAATTACGGCCGTCTTTACACAATTTTGCGAAACTTCAACGACAGTCCTTCATCCTGTAGCACAATTAGGTAAAGCCATTAAAGAAATTGATGAAACTATCTATTATGTGGTAGATGGCGTGAGCTGTATTGGTGCTGTAGATGTCGATTTAGAAAGAGATAATATCGATGTGTTAGTTTCTGGTAGTCAAAAAGCGCTTATGTTACCTCCAGGTTTGGCATTTGTAGCATATAATCAACGTGCATTACAACGATTCAAAGAAGTAACTACACCACGATTCTATTTAAATTTGAATAAATATCATGATTCTCTCCAAAAAGACACAACACCATTTACTCCTAACGTTGGTCTGTTCAGAGCAGTAAATGCTTATGCAGATTTAGTGGAAAATGAAGGCTTTGACAACACAATCACGAGACATTGCACAATTCGAGATGCGTTAAGAGTTGCATTAAGCGCATTAGATTTAGAGTTATTAGTTGAAGATGCTTACGCCTCTCCTACTGTAACTGCTTTTATTCCAAGGGATAAAGAAGAATTAAACCATATTAAATCTACATTAAAATCTCAGTTCAACATTACGATTGCCGGTGGCCAAGGCAAATTAAAAGGTACAATCTTACATATCGGCCATATGGGAAAAGTATCACCATTTGATATTTTAGCGGTAGTAACTGCCCTAGAAATCATCTTATCAGATTATCGTAAAGTCAATTACATCGGTAAAGCAACTTCAAAATATACGGAGGTCATCTATCATGACGCATCAAATATTAGTATCTGATCCAATTTCTGAAGAAGGATTGCAAAGTTTAACATCTCATCCAAATTTCAAAGTGGATATTAACACTGGTTTAAGTGAAGATGAGTTATTAAAAACCATTCCAGACTATGAAGGTTTAATCGTACGTAGTCAAACGCAAGTCACAGAAGCGATAATCAAACAAGCAAAAAATTTAAAAGTAATTGCTCGAGCTGGTGTAGGCACTGACAATATCGATATCGAAGCAGCGACCTTACAAGGGGTGCTGGTTATTAACGCGCCTGATGGTAACACAATTTCTGCGACGGAACATTCAGTCGCTATGATTCTTACGATGGCACGTAATATCCCTCAAGCTCATGCTTCTTTGAAAAATAAAGAATGGAATCGCAAGCAGTTTAAAGGTGTTGAACTATATCAAAAAACATTAGGTGTCATTGGTGCTGGACGTATAGGAATTGGCGTAGCACAACGACTTCAAAGTTTTGGTATGAACGTCTTAGCTTTTGACCCTTATTTAACTGAAGAAAAAGCACAACAATTAGGTATAAAACTTGCGACAGTTGATGAAATTGCCGAACAGGCTGATTTCGTTACCGTGCATACGCCATTAACACCTAAGACAAAAGGTATCATTAACGCTGAGTTCTTTTCAAAAGCAAAACCAACATTACAAATTATCAATGTAGCCAGAGGTGGTATTATAAATGAACAAGATTTAATACATGCTTTGGATAACAATCAAATTTCACGCGCTGCGCTTGATATTTTCGAACATGAACCGCCAACTGACTCACCTCTTCTAGATCATGAAAAGATTATTGTAACACCTCATTTAGGTGCATCTACGGTAGAAGCACAAGAGAAAGTAGCAATTTCAGTAGCTGAAGAAATTGTAGACATTTTAGAAAATGGGAACGTTACGCATGCCGTTAATGCTCCGAAATTAAATTACAACGAGATTGATGAAGATACTCAACAGTGGATTAATATCGGACAATTGTCTAGTGAATTAGCGATTCAATTATTAGATGACGCACCTAGAGCTATTAAAATTACCTTTAATGGTGATGTGGCGAATAAAGAAACTGACTTAATTACGCGGTCAATTGTGACACGTGTCTTGCAACAAGATTTAGGCGAGCGTGTTAATTTAATTAATGCTTTAGCTCTTCTTAATGAGCAAGGTGTAGCACATAATATCGAGAAGCAAGCATCTCAAGGCGCATTCAGTAACTATATACAAGTCGATTTAACAAATGATACGGAAGAAGTTAAAATTGGTTGCACGGTAATTTCAGGATTTGGTGCACGCATTGTACGTATCAATGACTACTCAGTCGACTTTAAACCGAATGCTTATCAATTAATTTCTTATCATGGCGACCAACCTGGTATGGTTGGTTTAACTGGCCAATTATTAGGAAAACATGGCATAAATATCGCTTCAATGTCTTTAGGACGTAATATTGAAGGTGGCCAAGCCATGATGATATTATCTGTCGATCAACCCGTTCCATCTGAAACGATTAACGAATTATATCAACTCGGTGGATTTGATAAACTTTACGGTACATCATTAACACTTCCAAAAAATTAGATTATATAATTAAACAGCGATGGCAATCATAACTCGATTGTCATCGCTGTTTTAATCATTTTATATAAGAATATCTCTAATATGACTAACATGCTCTACAATGTAATCCGCTTCGTAATCCTCTAACTCTTCTCTTGCTGCTTGCCCTTTAAGACCAGTTAGCGTACCAATAAATGTAGCTCCTATCTTTTTAGCACACAGCAAATCTGCCAGTGAATCGCCGACGATAAATACCTCTTCTTTATTCACAATATTGGTTTGTTTTGAAACATAGTCTTTATACTTACTTTGATCATTTCCATTAAGCGTCGCAATATAACAGAATGGATTAGGTTTACCTAATGGCACATATTGAGGAAAAGCTTTCTCCGCATTCAACACATCTGTCGCAGTCACAATATAGTCATCTTGGAAGAACTGTTTCAGGCCGAGAGATTTAAATGGCACCATAGTCTCTGTTCGAGGTCGACCCGTTGCAATTGCAAGCTGATATCCCGCTTCTTGTAAATCGGTTAATAATGTTTGAATCTCTTCGACAGGTCTCAGTATAATCTCATCGTAGATAAAGCCTTTTTTAAAGTTTGAAATAGGTAACTTATCTTCAACTTCTTTAAATAAGCTTGAACCTAAATACCATTCTTGATAAATTTCTCTTGAAAAATGCCACAACGACCCTTTAAGTTTAAATAAGCTTGCATCGTCAATGTTTAATTGTAACTTAGCATACGCTTCCAATTCTGCATAAATATTGTCTTTACCGTGTTCACTATGATTAATAAATTCTAACGGTCTATCATAATCAATTGTGATATTTTGATTAATCAAATTTTGTAGTTTTGTTAATTCAAATTTAGATATAGCGTCGTAGTTTAAGACTTTTTCAATTTCATCTTTATCAAGGGTTTTTAAGATATTAATAAAGTGAATGCTAAATACGACAAATAACATATCCCAGTTAGAATTTAATCCTAGTGATTTTAATTGGGTTAAAATTTGGTCATCTTTAAACACTCGTTTACGTATATCATGAATGAGTTGATCGCTTATATCTTTAAATGGTATAGAAGTATCTAAACCTAAGAAGTCTTCGCTTTTTAGTATTTCTTCGACAGTAAGTGCCGAAACATCGAAACAACGTTCTTCACTTAAAAATACACCATCGACATCGAATAATATTGATTTCATATCCTTTTCTCTCCATTAATTTAGAATATTCTGATTCTTTTATTTATAAGTATAATTACTTACTTTCCATATTATCATAAATCAAAAAGCTAATGAACGTGTAGATTAAAGTCTGCATCGCTCATTAGCTTTTTATTAGTCAGATTTCCAAAAATTATTTTAAATGTTTTTCAATTTCATCTGCAACTTGTTGGACGTGTGTGCCGATGATGACTTGTGTAGAGTGTTTACCATTTTTAGTAACACCTATTGCGCCAGCGTTTCTAATCTTTTGTTCATCTATAATTGAATTGTCTTTCAATTCCATTCGTAATCTAGTTGCACAATTTGTGAGTGTATCTATGTTGTCACTACCGCCTAAGCCTTCTAGAATTTGATTAGCAGTTGTATGGTATTTCCCTTTTCCAGAAGCAACGGCTTGATTGTCAGTGTCATCGCTAGATACTTCAGTTGGATCAGCCAGTAAATTATCTCCACGACCAATAGTATTTAAGTTAAACACTTTGATGACTACTCGGAAAATCACGTAATATAAAATAAAGAACACTACGCCTTGTACGAGCAACATTAATGGATGATTTGCGACTGGATTGATTAATGATAAGACATAGTCAATTAATCCAGCACTAAATGAGAATCCTGCAGTCCAGTGAAAAACAGACGCTATAAATAAAGATAAACCAGTAAGGAATGCATGAATAAGGAATAAAATCGGTGCCACGAACATAAAAGCAAATTCGATAGGTTCCGTTACCCCTACTATAAATGCAGATACAGCACTAGCTAAAAACCAGCCCCACACTTGTTTCTGTTGCTTAGTTTCAGCACTATGATACATCGCTAATGCAGCAGCTGGGATACCAAACATCATGATTGGGAAGAACCCAGCTTGATAACGGCCAGTAAGACCTTTTACTGCGTCTTGACCAGTTTGGAATTTCCCAATATCATTTATTCCTGCTGTATCAAACCAGAATACGGCATTCAATGCGTGATGTAATCCAGTTGGTATAAGTAAACGGTTGAAGAAACCATATAAAAATGCACCAAATGAGCCGAATCCTACAAGCCATTTACCAAAGGTTACTATACCTGTAAATACTAATGGCCATAAGAATAATAGAACAACTGCTAATGCAGTACAGAAGAATACTGTCATAATTGGAACTAAACGTTTACCACTAAAGAATGATAATGCCATAGGAAGTTCGACTTCGCTAAACTTATTATAAGAATATGCAGCGATTAAACCGATAATCATACCTAGAAAAACGTTAGAATTATCCATCTTAGTAAATCCTAAGTTGACTGCTTTTTCTTTAATATTAAACATTAATGCGACGTTTTCAGGATTTAATACTTTAGTTACCATCGCATAACCTAGTGCGCCAGCTAATGCGACAGCCCCATCATTTTTCTTAGCCATACCGATTGCTACACCGATAGCAAAGATTAAACCTAATTGACCTAAGATTGCAGTTCCGACAGTTGAAAAGAATAACGCAACTGTAGGAAGTGCATGGAGTGCTTTGAGTAAGTTACCAATCCCTACGATAATTGCCCCTGCAGGTAGCACTGCAACTGGCAACATGAGAGATCTCCCTAAATTTTGAAAAAATTTAAACATTTGTGTCCTCCCAAAATCATACTTATTTACAATTAATAATAGAATTTTTAAAAAGTATGTATTTTTTATTCCTTTATTAATTTACCACAAATGAAAGCGCTTTTGATGTGTCATTTTTACAAACATTTAATAATAAAATGATGTTAAGGTGAATAATGAGTCAAAGACTTGATTGATATATAAATTCGAAAGCTCACACAAAATATAATTAGATTTACTCTTTGCATTTTAAACGCCAAATTATATAATAGGATTATGGTTAAAGGCTTTCGCCCTTACCTTTTTAAAAGAACTTTCTAATAAGTGCTATGATTTTATTATTAGGTTAGCAATGATTAACCAAATCGTTAGCACTTATTGATTTTTTTATTTCAAGCTCTTTTTGCCTTCTATTATATATAACATATACGAAAAACAATTACTTCTTGATAAACTAGTAATACTTTATTCACTAAATTATTTTCAATCTATCAAGAAATAAAAACTCCCCACCTTATATAAATGGATGAGGAGCACATATTATAAACTTCGTTTAAATTTCTTCAATTGTTCCAAAAGTTAGGAAATTCTCTATAATTATTATCCCTATGAGGATATGATAGCTTTTTTATATTTTAGCCAATTAACAATATCTATCATTATATATTTTAAAACTTCTGTTAGTACGATTGTTCGGTTAACGAGCTACATTTTATTCCTTACTAGTTCCAGCAAAATTTGTATACTGGCTTTTTATTTCATCTAATCGCTTAACAAATTGATCAATTAAATGTTGTGGCGCAATTATTTTGGCATGTGGAGCTAACTGATAAGATATGTAAAATGCATCTAAGTCTGTACAATTTACTTCAACCTTAAGAGTCGTCTCATTTTCTTCTAATATATTTTGTACTGAAAATTGTTGGTTAAATTGATCCCAAATTTTTTTACTTATTTCAAAAACAATTGAATTTTCTGTATTCACTTGTTCGAACTGTGTTTCTAATATAGTTAAAGAAATTATTGAACGTACTGGTATAGTTAAAATTTTCTTTTTATATTCATAGGTGAACCAATATTCATAATGCATATACATCATTGATAATGGTTTAACAATAATTTTCTCAACTTGTCCTTCAATATTTAATCTTACTTTTAATTTCTTCATGATAGCGCTTTGTAATGACATTAAATTATAACCTGGTAAACGCTCATCTCTTTGATTGAAGTGACTTAATACTGACATTAAAACCTTTTGATTTTCAATATTTTGTCCATTTATCTCTTTTTTAAAAAAATCATAAATTTCCTTATGTAATGTAGGAGTTAAACTTTTAATTTTAATTAATAAACTTAATAGACGTAAGCTTTTTTGGTTGTGTTCAGTGTTAACTAATTGATAACCATTTAGTCGTCTGTTATAAATCACTTTGGTTTGTTGGTCACACCAAAATTCACTTTCATAGAAAAATAAATTGATGGTATTAATATCTCTTTGTATTGATTTAGAGCTTACATCACTCATATAAATTAAGTCTGATGGATAAACCACATTTTTATTTATTAAACATGTTAGTAAGTTCAAAACTCGCGTTGCTTTGTCCAAGAAAATCAACTCCTAAGAAAATTATAAAAGATTAAACGGACACATATTGTCTTTTTACAATCTTTATTAATTTAAAAATAAGGAATAGACTCATAATTCATCTATTTTTATGAATTATGTTCTATTCCTAAAATATATCGCTTTATCAATTGAGTTTATTATGATTGATGTTTACGATTTGAAAATAGTAAAATACTTCCTGCAACTCCTAAAATAGCAGCAATAATTGTAGTTATGCCTGTTTGTTGTACCCCTGTTTCAGGTAATACTGATGCTTCATTTGATTGCATTTGTTGTTGATTAGTGTTTGAAGGCATGTCTGAGGTTGATGCTTGATGGTTAGCATTTGTTTGGTTTTCGTTTACTTGAGCAGGTTGCTGAGAGTTACCTTGCATATTTGCTTTTTCTTCACCATTATTAGAAGCTTTAGTTTGGTTTGTATCTTGCGACTCGTTTGGATAAACATATTCTATCGGCGCTGCACTTTCACTAAGTTCTTCCCCTGCTTTAACTCTATTCAAATACTCTTGATATGTTTCATCACCAACTACTATGCGAACGTCTGAACCTGGCCCGCCGCCAAAACCTTCAGTGGCCCCAGTTTTATTTTCGTTAAACTCTTTTTCTGTAAATACATATACTGGCGTTTTTTGTTCTGCCGCATGTGCTTGTCCTGTAAAAATACCTGTTGCTAAAACTGTCCCTGCTAGTGTAGTTGCAATTAATCCTTTTTTCATTGTACTAACCTCCATTGATTGATAACTTCAGTTGAAGTTTATCAAGTGACGAGGACATATAATGTCGGTTTACAATAAATATTAATTATTTCTTACTTTACGTATATAATTTCTAACTTTTTCAA
Source organism: Staphylococcus sp. acrmy (assembly GCF_022690565.1). Lineage (NCBI taxonomy): Bacteria > Bacillati > Bacillota > Bacilli > Caryophanales > Staphylococcaceae > Staphylococcus > Staphylococcus sp. acrmy. The sequence continues at coordinate 309,581 of NZ_JALCVE010000003.1, forward strand.
ATTCCTCATCTTTTGCTTTTACATACCCTTCATGTCCATATATATCGCTAATAACTTTTTTTCCTTTTTTTAGTTTTACTTATATCTAGAAAAGCATCGCTAATCTTAGTCTTCCACGATTGACTCATATAACTTCTTACAGAAATAGTATCGTTAGGAATTTTATCACTACGATAAATGACTTTAGTATCTTTATAAATTTTAGGGTAATCTTTTTTTAAATCTGTTCTAGCATCTTGATAAGTAGCAGCTGCATCGATATCGTTGTTTAATAATGATATTAAAGCTTGGTCATGCCCCTTCAATTGTTGAATATTTAAATCATTTTTGGTAATATCTATCTTTTCCATACTTGCTAAAGGATAAATATATCCTGAAGTTGATTCAACATCTTGAAGTCCTATTGTTTTACCTTTTAAATCTTTTAAATTTTTAATTTTACTATTCTTTTTAACAACGATTTGTGAACGATAATAATCTATAAGTTGATTGGTTTTATTTCCTTGATTATCCACGAGATAACCTTTTGATTTTAATAATACTTCAGCTGCACCTTGATCATGAGCGATGACATACGATACAGGTGAAATAAATGCCACATCAATCTTCTTAGATTTCAATGCTTCAACCATTGTATTATAATTTGTCGAGATGTGTACTTTAACTGGAATGCCAAGTTCTTTTGATAGTAACTTTTGTAGCGGTTTAATTTTCGCTTCTAATGTTTGACTATTCTGTGAGGGTACAAATTCTATATTTAATGTTTTAGGTTGGTAGGCTTCTTTATTATTTGATTCTGAAGTTTGATCGCAACCTGAAACGATTGAAACTAATATTATTATTACTATTAAACTAAGTAACTTTTTCATATTCCAATATCTCCACACCCTATATATTTTAATTTCTCATACTCTATATTAAATATTATAATTTAACATAAATATTTATAGCAATGTATTTTTATTATTTTCACTTTGTATTTACATATTTCTTAATGTTTTTAAAATAAAAAAACTCTCAAATTGTCATTGTTTTTATATGTATGAAATATTA